>URYX01000027.1 GCA_900552225.1 uncultured Oscillospiraceae bacterium
TCCTCATCCTTCAGGGAGTCCTTCAAAATCAATACGCAGCCAAAGTACTGGATGCCGTTTCCGTTGCCGATCAGCTTGCCGTAAACGCTCTGATCCTCAACAATGTCCGCATGCTCCGAAACAACGCCCTTAAACTCATGCATAAGCGAGAGCAGAATTCTCTCGTTTTTTCTCCAGGGGAAATGCTTGACTGCAAAGGCAATCCCGGCGCACTCCACCAGCACCGCCAGAGCCACCACCGCAGCGATTTTTAATTTCTTCATGAGCCTCTCCTGTTTTCAAGAATTTCCGCCATCCTACACCCCATCCAAAGCTGCAAGAGGCTCGTGCCCCTCTGAGAGTTCCTTGTCTCACATCGCCTCTCTCTGCGGCCTCAGCCTCCCCGCCTCCGGCCGGATGAGCGGCCGACAAAGCAGTCGATGAACTGTGCCGTGAAAGCGGTTCTACCTCCGCCTTTCAAAGTCAGTATACCACAGGAAACAATTTTTGACAATATAGAATTAAATTTTCGTCAACACGGAGCAAATCTTTTGTATGCTATTGTGCGTTTGCACGGCAAAAAACGTCCCTCTCCCCGGCGCATTTTCCGTCGAATCCGGCACGGTACAAAAAATGACCGAAACGGCAAGGAAATCTCCCGTTTCGGTCATTTGGGGCCATATGCGGTCATGCTCGACCCACGTTTGCCTGCAGTTTCCCTCATCGTGCCGGCCCCGGCAGGTTCTAATCCTGTCACAGCCGGTCACACCCTGCCACGGAGCATGTCCTGTTGCCTGTGGGCCACACTTAAGGCCATGCCGACGCAGAGGCCACCGTTCCCGTCCTTGCGGCGTGCGGTCTCAGGCATGTAAATCATAGTAGATCATATCACCGATGCTTCTGAGCTGACCGGCAATCTTGGCGCGGCTCTGGGCACTGTCCCGTGCCAGATACTCCATTTCGGAATGATGCCGCCGTTCGGCTTCCAGCTGCTGCATCCGATCCGCGTGCTCCTGCGCCGTGCGCCGGAGCTCCGCCTGCACCTTTTGCTGCTCAATCTCCATCAGCTGCCGATTGGCCATCAGCTTGTCGTATTCCTGCAGCGCCTCCTTTACAGAGTCCGCGCGGCGGGTCTTGATAAAACGAATCAACAGCTCCACCGTCTGCAGGTTTTTGTCATCCTCACACAGTGCATCCATGGTTTCCAGGCGCTTCATGTGCGCGTCGATCCGCTCCCGACTCCGGTTGAAAGCCTCCGCCTGTTGCCGCAGCTCCCGGTCAATCTCCGGCTGCCGCTGTTCCCACGCAGCTTTACTGCGGCTCTCTGCCTCCTCACGGGCCCGCACATTTACCGCCTTGGCTTGCTCATCCGCACGGCGGGCTTCCTCCCACTCCCGTTTTTGCTCCTTGGTCAGCATCGGGGCTTTGGCCGCACGCTTACGCAGCAGCTTAAGAAGTCCAAGCGCCGCAAGCGTCAGTGCAATACTGCCCAGCATCAACCACGCATACAACTCCGCCTTGACCATACCGATCATCACCGCATAACAGCACAGCGTGATAAATGTCACTACAGCGCCGATGATCGGCCATTTACGACCGTATCTCCTGCGTGTTCCGAGCAGAGGAATCAACACTCCGGCCAACGAAAGCAGTGCATGTGCTCCGAACAGCATGGCCTCGCCCGCGGTCGTCAATTCGTCCAGCTTCGGAAGAACGTCGGGAGGAATCACAATCCCTTTATGCACAAAAATATCTACTCCTAACACAACACACACAGTCACCAGTACCGAGGCATTCACGGACTGGATAATCCGCGCAGGCGTTCGATTGTTTGCGGCACGCTGTTGATTTTCCTGTTCAAAACGCAGTTTCAAAGGGTCGGCGGTATTCTCCGGCTGCAGAGTCAGCGAGACTTTGGCCGGGCACTCCTTCTCCTTTTGCAGCTTCTCCACACCCTCCTGAATCTGCCGACACGCATCCATCTCGGTATAAATCGCCAAAATTTCCTGCCGGATCTCCTGCAGCTGCTGCAGCGCTTCTTCTCTGCTCATTGTCACAATTCCGTTCATGCTTTCTTGGAAGGGGATTGCCTGCAAAGGGTTCCTTCTTATTATATATGTTTCGTTATCAAAGCGCAAGTGCTTTTGACATTCTCCGGCACGCCGTTTTATTTCCCGTCGCGCAGGGCACAGGTCTTATCGTAGGCCGCCACCACCGCCTCCATGGCCGCCGCGCGGAAGGAGTGGCTTTCCAGCGCCCGCACACCCGCGATCGTCGTGCCGCCGGGGCTGCACACCGCGTCCTTGAGCACGCCGGGATGCTCTCCGGAGTCCAGCACCATGCGGGCCGCACCCAGCACCGTCTGCGCCGCCAGCTCCAGCGCCTGCGCCCGCGGCAGACCGCAGGCCACGCCGCCGTCGGAGAGCGCCTCAATAAACAGATACACAAAGGCGGGACCGCAGCCGGACACAGCGCTGGCCGCGTCGATCAGCGCCTCCGGCAGCCGCTCACAGCGGCCTGCAGCGGCCATGTCCGCGCAGAAGGACACCGTCTGCTCCTCCGTCACCGCAGCATTCGGTGCCAGCAGCAGCATGCCCTCCCCGACCGCCGCCGGGGTATTCGGCATGATCCGCAGAATCGGGCAGGGCAGCGCAAGCTGCTCCTCAATCTGCCGCAGCGGCACTCCGGCCGCCATGCTGACAAGCAGCGGCAGTGTCTCCCGCGCACTAAGCTGCGGACGCAGAGACGCAAGCACCGACGGCAGCACCTGCGGCTTGACTCCGAGAAAAATGCAGTCGCACTCCGCCGCCAGCCGCTCCTGCGTCACCGCAGAGGCCCCGAGCCGGGCTGCCAGTGCTTCTGCCTTTGCCGCATCACGGTCCGTCAGCAGTACGCTGCGCGGATCCACCGTCCGGCACAGCGCCGTACATAGCGCTCCGCCCATATTTCCCGTTCCGATAAAGCCGTACCGTTTCATTCCGTTTTCCTCCCGTCGGGCCCGCCGTCAGCGAATATGGCCGCTGCCCGTTACGATATATTTATAGGTTGTCAGCTCGCGCAGCCCCATCGGGCCGCGGGCATGCAGCTTCTGTGTGGAGATTCCCATCTCGCAGCCGAGCCCGAACTCGCCGCCGTCGGTAAAGCGCGTCGAGGCGTTGACATAAACCGCCGCGCTGTCCACCGCCGCGGTAAACCGTGCAACGGCCTCCGGATCGGCCGCCACAATGGCTTCACTGTGATGCGTCGAGTGAACGGCGATATGGGCAATGGCCTCCTCCTCGCTCTCCACCACCTTGACCGCCATCACATAATCCAGAAATTCGGTGTCAAAGTCTCGCTCTCCCGCCGGCGTTCCGCCGAGAATGGCCAACGCCTTCGGGCACAGCAGCAGCTTGGCCGGGTGCTCCCTCTCGGGGTCGCACAGCCGCGCGCGGAGCTGCGGCAAAAACGCCTCGGCCACATCGCGGTGCACCAGGCACACCTCCGCCGCATTGCACACCGAGGGACGGCTCATCTTGGCGTTGTCGATGATGTTCAGGGCCATGGCAAGGTCCGCCGACCGATCCACATAGATATGGCAGATGCCGGTGCCGGTCTGAATACAGGGAACGCGCGCATTTTCCACGCAGGCCCGGATGAGCCCCGGTCCGCCGCGCGGAATCAGCAGATCCACATAGTCCACCGCCTGCATCAGCTCCGCGGCACTGGCCCGCGTGGTATCCTCCACCAGCTGCACCGCGTCCTCAGGCAGCGAAGCGGCACGCAGGCCCTCCCGCAGTGCCTCCGTCACGGCAAACGCACTGCGAAACGCCTCCTTTCCGCCGCGCAGGATACAGACATTACCGGATTTCAGCGTCAGGGCAGCCGCATCGGAGGTCACGTTCGGGCGGCTTTCATAGATGATGGCCACCACTCCGAGCGGCACCGCCACCTTGCGGATATCCAGCCCATCCGGGCGCACCGTATCGGACAGCACCTCTCCGACCGGATCGGGGAGCGCCGCCACACTGCGGATTCCGTCCGCCATGGCGCGCACCCGCTCCGCCGTCAGCTTCAGGCGGTCGAGCATGACCTCCGACAGCGCGCCGCGCGCCGCCTCCATATCCTCCGCGTTGGCACGCAGGATTTCCTCCGTATGTGCCTCCAGCGCCGCCGCCATCGCGAGCAACGCCTCATTTTTGCCGACACTGTTCAGCCCGCACAGAAGCGGTGCCGTCCGCTTGGCCGCTTCCAGAATCTCCTGCGTCGATTTCATCCCTGTTTTCCCTCCTGCGCAAAAAAACGTGTGCCGACCGGCTTTCCGGCTACAATGTCATAGAGAATCACCGGATTCTTCCCGTTGGCAATCACCATATCCACTCCGTTTTCCACCGCCAGACGCGCCGCATGCAGCTTGGTGTGCATGCCGCCGGTTCCGAGGCTGCCGGCCGTATCGCCGGTCATGGCCTCAATCTCCGGCGTAATCTCCCGCACGGTACTGAGCAGCCGGGCGTGGGGATCCTTGTGCGGGTCGGCCGTAAACAGCCCGTCAATATCCGACAGCAGCACCAGCAGATCGGCATGCACCGCAGTCGCCACAACGGCTCCGAGCGTATCGTTGTCTCCGATCACGATCTCGTCCGTGGCGATGGTATCGTTTTCGTTGATGATCGGCAGCGCATTCAGCTCCAGCAGCCGGTACATGGTGTTCTCAAAATTCTGCTTGCGCACCGGATGCTCAATGTCTGCCCCGGTGAGCAGAATCTGCGCCACCGTGTGGTTATAAATGGAAAACAGCCGGTCATAGGTGTACATCAGCTCACACTGACCGACCGCGGCCGCAGCCTGCTTGGTCGGAATATCCGTCGGGCGGGCTTTCAGCGACAGCTTTCCGGAGCCCATACCGATTGCCCCGGAGGACACCAGAATCACCTGATGTCCGGCATTCTTCAGGTCACTGATGACCTTGCACAGCTCCTCCACCCGCTGAATATGTAAAAGTCCTGTGGCATATGCCAGCGTCGAAGTGCCGACCTTAATCACAATACGCATCGGAAATCATACCTCTCCTATGGCCGGACACCGCCCGGTCCGATCTTTTCATGGAATATCTTATTGTAGCACGGTTTTGCGGCCGCGTCCACATTTTTTTGCGCAGTAAAGCAAAAAAGCCGCAAAAGCGGCTTGACAAAACGGAAGCCCCGCAAAACTGCGGGGCTTTTTTCGGAACATTGACGGCTTTATGGGGCTGCGGCTGCCTGCAGAAAGGGGCGGTGCGGAGCCTTGTACCCGCCACCGCCGCTCCCGCTGCGCACCTTTTCCGGCTTGGTCGGCCTATGGGCCGCCCGGCTCCCATTCCGGTTACCTGCCAAAATCCGTATACATATATTGATAAAATTCCCTTGTCCGCCACGATCCGCCTTGACCGTAACTGGAACTGGCACGCCGACGATCCACCCAGCAATTCAGAGAGATAACATAGAGATTGCTGGTGTCCTCAAATCCGTAGGCATGGATCAAATCGTTGGTGATCATTTCCAGAATGACCAGTCCCTGTCTGTAGCTCTTCTTGTCCACCGAATCGCCCAGCCGATCGAGCTGTCCCGTCGGGCGGAACAGGCGGTACATTCCCTCGTCCGTCATAAAAATCAGGGCATAGCTGTCACAGGCCATGGCCTCAATGGGGAAATCGCTCTCAAAGATCTGCTTTTCGTCGGTACCGTCATTTTTATACCGGTAAATATCCCCGTCCACTGCCACATACGTATAATTCATATGACTGGCTGTCGCGTAAGCCGCCGCGCGGCAATCGCGCAACAGGCGGAATCCCTCCTCCGAAGTGCTTTTCCCGTCCCACCAATAAATGCTGCCCTTCTGCAGTCCCTCTACCGATCGGCCCCCTGCATGCGCAATTCTCACATCATCATACACGATTATTTTAGCATTTCCTGTCATATGGATGTAACGGTATTCCTGCTTCTCGTCCTCCGGCAGCCGCATTTCCGACAGATATTCCTCCAGCGTCATCACCGGATCGGGATCATAAAGGGGAAGCGGCTTTGTGGTGGTCGTCGTTCCCGTGGTTGCGGTTGTACGCGTCGTGGCCTTTGCCGTGGTCCTCGTGCTCCCCGTTGTCCCGGACAGGGTCGTCGGCACAGTTCCGGCCGGGTTCATGTCGATCGGCAATGAGGTCGTAATGCCGCCGCTGCACGCCGTCAGCAGGCATGACAATACCATTCCCGCACCCGCGATACTCCCCCAAAGCCGCTGTTTGTTCATGGTAACACCCCTTTAATTTTTCTTTACATCTTTATCATACATGAGCGGTGCCAAAATGTCAACGAATATTTATTTTTTATTGTGCAAAACAAACACTGTACGGCGTACCGTTTTAGTCTGCTCAGCCCCCGCGGACACATCCGCGGGGACTGAGCAGACTAAGACATAGTTTTTGACACGCTCGAAGGCTGTCTGAAAGGCTACAGGGGCAAGGAGTGCGCCTCTGTAGGCCCGGACAAAGCGTTGGCCCCAGGGGCCAACCGCATTTTGGATAAATAATCAAGGAATCGGTACCTTGTCGTTTTTTTCCGAACTTATGCTGCTTTTGCGGCCTGCGGCCTTTTTGACAGTCTGAGCCCCCGCGGAGATTTCCGCGGGGGCTCAGGTGTCCCGGCTTCACCGGGGCGGCCATCTTATCCGGCACGGCTTTCTCAGCGGTCAAACTTCAGGATCGGCAGCGTGCCGCTGTCCGCGCCGCTGACAAACTCCGGCAGCTCGCCGTTCCAGCGCTGCGTATAGTAATACTCGATCAGCTCGGGGGTCAGGCTCTCCGCCAGCTTCTTGTTCTTCTCGGCCTCTTTTTCACCGGCATACTGCGCCACCTCGGCCTCGATCTTCGTCACCTCGGCCTCCGCCTCGGCCGCAATGATGGTGCGCTTGGCGGCCGCTTCGGCCTCCAGGGTAGCCTGCTGCTGCTCGGTCTGTGCGCGCAGCTTGTTCTGCTCAGCTACCTGCTTGGCCTCGACCGCATCGGTGAAGGCATCCGAGAAATCGATATTCTCCACCGAGGTGGACACCACCACGATGTTATACTCCGCCAATCTGTCCGACAGAATCTGCGTAATCTGCTCGGACAGCACGCTGCGCGACGAGATCAGATTTTCCGCCGTGTATTTGGCGAACACGGTCTTGACCGTCTCCTGAATCCGCGGGGCCACCACCGTCTCATAGTAGGCGGTACCGATGGTCTTGTAAATATTCTGCGCATTCTCCTTGGAAATCTGATAGTTCATGGAGAAGCGCACCGAAACCTCCTGAATATCACTGGAAAACGCAGTCAGCTCCAAGTCGGATTTCTGCGTCCGGTTATCCATACAGATCACGCGCTGCACCGGCGATTTGAAGTGAATTCCCGCCTCATAGGTGTAATCCTCCACGCTGCCGAACGTTGTGACCACGCCGGTATGTCCCGTCGGCACACTGGCGATGCACCCGCCGAGGATCAGCAGCAGGCCGAGCAGGCCCACAAGCTGCACCGGACGCCGGCGCCACTTCAGCGTTTTTCCGTCCGGGCGGTGAAACCCGAGCAAAAACATCAGCATTGCGGCCGTCAGAATACCGCCGATAATCCATCCCATGATTCTTCATCCTTTCCGGGCTTCCAACGCCCGTACCGTAATTTTTTCTATGTAGTATCTGCCGGGTCTGCAGGCTGTCTGAAAGGCTGCAGGGGCAAGGAGTGCGTCTCTGTAGGCGTATACCGATACGGTAAGAGGCGCACGACGCAGAGAGCAAAAGCGTTGGCACATAAGGGCCAACAGCATTTTCCAAAATTGAAAGAGAAAGAACCGGAAATTCACGGTTTTCTTTCTTGGTATTATACTGCTTTTGCGGCCTGCGGCCTTTTTTGACAGTCTGTGCAGGCTCCCGCACGGCGCGGGAGTCTGCAGAGCCCTTATTTTGCCGTGTCGCCGTCCGCGGCCGAGCCCGTATCCGCGGACTCCGCGGCCGGGCGCTCCGTCCCGAGATAGGAGGGAAGATTCAGCCCCGCCATTTTAAAGGTCTCGCTGAGCGGGGGCACGGCCTTCATCAGCCCCGAGAGAAAGTTTGCGGTGGTGGACGAGCCGTCCTTGCCGTTCATGCTGTCCCATACGGTCACCTTGTCGATGTTCAGGTTCTTGACCGCCTCCACCTGGATACGGGTCAGCTCCTCAATCTTATCCGCGAGCAGAAGCTGCACCGCTTCGCCGGCACCGCCCGCCGCGCGGACGATTTCCTCAAAGCCGGCCGCCTGCTTCTGCAGAATCTCCTGCACACCGCGGGCCTGCGCCTCCATCTTGGCAAAGATGGCATCCGCCTCACCCTTGGCCTGGCGGCGGGCCGCCTCGGCCTCAGCCTCGGCCGCCAGCACGATCCGCTCCTTCTCCACCTGTGCCTTGACAATGATATCCGCCTGCTGCGTGGCCAGCTCACGGGCCGCACGCGCCTTTTCCGCCGCCTGCTCCGCAACATATGCCTCCTCGCGAGCCTTGGCCTCAGCCAGCTTTTCTGCCGTCACGGCGCGGCGCATTGCCTCCGCCTCCTGCTCACGGCGGGTAGCATCCGACTGCGCCACATCCGCCTTCGAGGTGTTTTCGCCGTCCACGGCGCTGGCGTTGGCCGCCGCCACCGAGATGCGCTGATCGCGCAGGGCGTTGGCCTCACCGATGGAGCCCTCGCGGTTGCGCTCCGCCACCGAAATGCGGGCCTCGTTGATGGCCTTGGCCGCCGCCTCTTTACCGAGTGCCTCGATGTAGCCGGATTCGTCGCTGATATCCGTCACATTGACGTTGATGAGCCGCAGACCGATCTTGCGCAGCTCGCTCTCCACGTTGGAGGAAACCGCCTCCAGGAACTTGTCACGGTCGGTGTTGATCTCCTCGATCTGCATCGTGGCGATGATCAGACGCATCTGTCCGAAGATGATGTCCTTGGCCAGATCCTGAATTTCCTGCGCCTTCAGTCCGAGCAGCCGCTCGGCCGCGTTCTGCATGGTGCCGGGCTCGGTCGAGATGCCGACCGTAAACCGCGCCGGCACATCGATACGGATATTCTGCCGCGACAGAGCGCTCTTTAAATCCACGCTGATCGACATCGGCGTCAGATCCAGATAGGCATAATCCTGAATCAGCGGCCATACCATCGAGGCACCGCCGTGGATGCAGCGTGCGGAGCGCGTTGTCCCGTCCCGGTTGGTGCCTACCTTACCGTAGATGACCATCACCTTATCCGACGGGCACCGGCGGTAGCGGGAAAAGAACATCAGCAGAAAGCTGAACACCACCAAGGCCGCCACAATAATCAGGATCACGATCGTCGGCGGCACCGAAACGGCCGCCCTCAAAAGTCCCATTGTCATACTGTCTGTTCCTCCTTTGTATTCATTCCCTCCGGCTCATCCCGGAGCGGCTCCACCGTCAGGCTGCCGTCCCCGGCCGAGGCCACCACACGGATCCGGCTTCCGGTCGGAATGATCTCTCCCGACCGCGACCGCGCCTCAAATTCCGCAGCCCGCTCCTGTACGATCACCGTTACCTTGCCGCAGCCCTGCTCCGGAATACGCAGGTAAACGGTACCCTCCTTCCCCACGGCATTGCGGGGGTCGAGCGTCCCGTCCTGCTGCATCCGCGCCGCAAGGCGCATCAGCAGCGCTACCGCGAACAGCGCCGCCACACCGGCCGCGGCCGCCAGCAGCAGCGACACCGTCTCCCCGACTCCGGCATCCAGCAGGGCAATGCCCGTCCAGCTGCCGACGCTCAGCAGCGCAATGATGCCGCGCAGCGTCAGCGGCCTCAGTCCGTCGTCATGAACCGTTTCGTGGGATACGTCGTCCGCATCCGGAAACAGATCCGGCACACCGTCGCCATCCGTGTCCACTCCGCCCGAAAAATCCGCAGTGTCCGTGTCGGTATCCGCTCCGTGTCCTCCGAGTCCGAACAGCGTCAGCAGTGTCTGCACAATCAGCAGCAGCGTGGCCGGCAGCGCCGCGCAGTACAGAATCTGCTGCAGCCCGCTCAGACTGTTCCACCAGGTTTCCATAAGCCTCCTCCTTTCTCTTTACCCTCTGTCATACGGGGGTTGCCCCCGTCTCCGTCATAGAGCCAAGCTCGTCATACAGCGCACGCGCACGCTGCATCAGATAGGCGGCTCCCACACTCAGGAGCATCGCCTCCAGTGCTTTCCCGAGGCGCTCCTCCGAGCCCGGAACACAGCCCTTGTCATCGGTGAGCTGCTCCTGTACAAGCGCATGGATCGCCTCCGCATCGGTCTCTCCCGTGCGATCCATCGCCAGCAGCAGTCCACTGATCAGCGAATACAGCCGTTCATCCGGAATGATGTCATCCGAGCGGTCATCCACCCGCCCGTTGATATAGGTCATCAGCGTCAGAATCTGCGTCAGCTGCATCGTCGGCCGCAGCAGGTTGATGATGAGAATCCGCGCCACCTGCCCCGGCCCGTATTTTTTCTGCTTCGGGCTTTCCACCCAGCCGCGCTTCACCCAATTCTGAATCGTTGTCGGCAGCAGGCCCGTCAGCTCCGCCACCTGCGACAGCGAAAGGCCTCCCCCCGACACGGCAAACACCGGCTGCAGCGCAGCAAACGCGCCCTCCTCCGGCAGATGCTCCACCGAAACCGTCGTTCCCGGAAGCCGCACCATACACCTCACTCCTTTCATCTTATGAACCCATTTTAGAATTCATGCGTTTATTTTTAGAGTTTTTATTGTCCCGTTTTTGAGTTCGTATATATATTATCACAAGTTCATATGAACGTCAATAGATTTTTGAAATTTTTTTTAAAACAGACAGGGCCCTCTTTCGCACGGCCTGTCCGGAAGCCTCCGGATATGGGCAGGCACTGCATTTTGCGGCGCAAAAAGCCCCGGCAACGCTGATTGCGCCGCCGGGGCCGTCTGAAAAAACATTTCCGCCAAAATCTCATCCGTAAATATACTGATGCAGGGAGGATACCGTCATGGACGGATCGTCGATCCACAGACCCTCCGCGCCGCTGAGCACCAGGTTGGTGAACTCTCCGCCCGCCGGAACATGGTGATCGTTCTCGATCCCGTATCCCATGTAGTCAAACACATTGACCACATAGTTTTCAATCTCGCCCTGCGAAATATTGGTGCTTACATAAGGGAGCACCTCCCGCAGCATGGTGAGCAGTGCCGCCGGCGAGGACTGCTTGGCCTTTTCGATCAGTTTGCTCACCACCGCCCGCTGATTCCCCTGGCGGGAATAGTCGCTGTCGGCGTAGATATAGCGCAGGCGGCAGTATGCCAGCGTCTGGAAGCCCTCCAGATGATAGTTTCCCGCGGTATAGCCGATCGGCTCTAAAAGCTGATACCCGTCGAAGGACCGGGCAAAAATATCCGGGTCGCCGGGATTCTGAAGCGGGATCCACTTGGCCTCCGTCTCCGTCAGCTCCATGTCGATGCCGCCGAGCGCATCGACGCCGACGTCAAACGCGGAGAAATCCACCGTCACATACTGCGGAATATCCAGCAGATAATTCTTCTTGAGCGTCTCGCGGAGCAGCGGATAGCCACCGCTCGAATAGGCCGCATTCAGCTTGGCGTAATCGTCCTCGCCGTCGCCGTTATAATCGAGACCGGGAATCCGCACCCACGTATCCCGCATCAGCGAAATCAGCTTGATGGTCTGATTGGCCCGGTTGATGGACAGAATCATATTGGTATCCGACCGGCCGTAGGTCTCGCCCCCGCGGTTATCCACGCCGATCAGCATGATGTTGGTCACATTCTGGGTGTTGCCGCGCAGCTTGATGACATTCGGGTCTACGGGCTCCACGCTGATGTCCGGCTGGGACACCGCCATGTCGGAGGTGAAAATCAGCGGAGCCGAGGCAGAGCTTCCGTCCTCATGACGAATTCTGCTCAGCAGTCCGCGGCCGTTTCCCAGTAAAACGGCGGCGCCGGTGCAGCCGAGCCCGACCAGACCGACCAGCACAATGCACAGAATCTTCAGCGTCAGCTTGCCTCCGCCGCCGGCCACCCGACTCTTGCCGTTTTTCTGTGCTTTTCCATGCGTCAGAGCTTCATGAT
The DNA here is from genome assembly GCA_900552225.1 of uncultured Oscillospiraceae bacterium. Classification (GTDB taxonomy): domain Bacteria; phylum Bacillota; class Clostridia; order Oscillospirales; family Acutalibacteraceae; genus UMGS1487. The sequence continues at coordinate 12,068 of URYX01000027.1, forward strand.
GCCCCGGCTTCTGATGCTGCGCTTTTCCCATACGTTGTTCAGCCCCTTTATCGTCCGGCGGAAGCTTCTCCGCCCCGCTGCAAAGCTCCGCCGTTTGGCCGCTTCGCACCTCTTTCCGTCTTATGTTTCCCCCGAAAACCGCCGAAAAACGCCTCGGCATTCCAGACCTTCTTTTTCCGGGCGGCAAAGCCGCGAAAAGCGGAGAAACCTGTCACTTGAAAAGCCACAGCACCCGCTTTAAACCGTTTCTTATCATAATACATATTTGCCGAAAAAGCAAGACTTTTTCCGAAAAAGCGCCGTTTACCGAAAAAATGATTGAATATTCATTTCGGAAAGAACTTGTAGTTTTCAGGAAAAACTGCTATACTATTTCCGAAGCGCCGTTTGTGAAAAAACGTCCGGCATTCAGGAGCGAAAACGACGCGGCCCTGCCCGCTCCGGCCGGCATACGCACCGCCCCGAGGGAATATCGGATGCGGCGTATCCCATCTGTCAACACACACCCAAAGGCCGGACTGCCGCCTTTGGACAATGGCTTCAGGGAAAGGCGGTGAGCCGCGCCGAAATTTCAAGTCCGTGACCGACAAACCCGCTGTTTCCGCTTTCGCCTTTTCCCGGTGCATCCGCCGAAGGACAAAAAGCGGACAAGTTCAAATTCATCGGAGGAATTGTTATGAAGAAAAAATTGTTGGCAGTTCTGATCTGTCTTGTTCTGGCCGTAGGGCTGCTGCCCGTGACCGCGTTTGCCGCGGAGGACTACGATTTGTATGTAAACGGCGAGCAGTTCACCAGTGAAAAGCTCTCGATCGCCTGCGGAGAGGGAACGGCGGACTTCAACCCAACCGCCAACACCCTTACCCTGAACAACGCCGTCATCACCCTCGGCGGGAAAAGCGACGAAAGCCCGAAATACGGGATCCGGGTAGTCGGAAATGCCGATCTGACCATCAAGCTCTCCGGAGTCAACAGCATCACGCTGGCAAACGGCGGCGGAATTTTTGCGGACGGCGGAAACGTGAATTATCATATCACCGGCAACGGCAAGCTCACCGTTGACGTGAGATGGGATGCCCTGTATACGCTGACCGGAAATATTGAAATCTCCGACGGCGCCGATCTGGATATCACCTCTGCGGAGGGCTGCGGAATTATGTCCTATAACAAGGGAAACGTTTCCGTGGACGGTGCCAAGGTCAAGGTATCCGCCTATTATTCCGCCATCAACGCCAAGGAGCTGACCGTCAAAAATCAAAGCACGGTTACGCTGGAGGCCAGTCAAGAGCGTTTCAATGCGGTGTATATGGGCGATGAAAACGGAGCCGGCCGTATTGAAATTACCGATTCCGAGCTTAAGGCCACCAGCTATTATCCGGCCCTGTACACCGAAGGGAATCTGACGATCAGCGGCGGCAAGGTGGATTGCACCTCGACCGCGGACAGCGCGATCTGGACACAGGGAGATATTCTCATCCGGGGCGACGCAAAGGTCATCACGGACGGAAAATATCCGATGGGCGGCAAGAGCATTACCGTAGAAGCGGCCGACATCGACGCCAAAAACACAAACGAGAATAATATTCCCGCCATTTTTGACGAATGCGTGCCCGTGATTGCGGACGGATATCGCCTGAAGTATGCACAGGCGGTGGATGACGAGGGAACGAAGATCGACCTGCTGGCAAGCGGCACTCAGTATTTTGCCCTCTACAAAAATGTGCATTTCATCACGAAGGCGGTCTATGAGGTCTCCTTTGCGGTGACACCCGCCGAGCTGACCAACGTGGTCATCAGGCTGGACGGTCAGGAAATTACGGGTCCCGTCGAGCTGGAGTCCGGAACGTATTCCGTCGAGGTGACGGCCGACAACTGTGAACCGTTCAGCAGCGACATTACCGTCACGGCCGACGCGGCGACGCATACGCAGACCATTGCGATGACGTATCTGCCCGCCGACTACACCAAGGTGGACGAGGCTGTTGCCAAAGCGGACGCGCTGAGCAAGGATGAATACAAGGATTTTTCCGCCGTGGAGGCCGCCGTCGATGCCGTGATTCGCGGCAAGAACATCACCGAGCAGGACGAGGTGGATGCCATGGCCAAGGCGATTGAGGATGCCATTGCAGCCCTCGAAAAGAAGCCGGCTGAGCCCAAGCCGGGAGAGGACGGCCAGAATCCCCCGACCGGCGACAATGCACCGGTTTCCCTGTTGGCCCTGCTGTTCGTCAGCGGCGCCGCCGCTATCGGTACGACGGCTGTTTCTCAAAAGAAAAAGCGTCCGGGCCGATAAACCGGGCATCAGAAAAGCCGTATAAGGCCCAATAACGCAAAACACCGACAGAAAAGCCGTTGCCCAGTCATGGGCAGCGGCTTTTTCCTTATATATATACACCTCGTGCAGTCGCATCAGCGTCTGCCTCTCCCCATCGTCGCAGCCAAGCCAGGAAATATCCTCGCGGCGCATCAGCCATTCTCCGTCGTCGCGGCCCTCCCCGTCCAGCCGGTGCAGGTGCACCGTATCGCCGTCAAAGGCGGTAACTAAGCCACAGAAATCATCCCATCCGCTGTAAAGCAGCTCTCCCGTTACCGCCCTGCGATGCTCCAGCGCATAGCGCAGCAGGCTTTCCATAGCCTCGCCCGGAA
>URYX01000028.1 GCA_900552225.1 uncultured Oscillospiraceae bacterium
ATACGAGATGTAGAGAGGTCTCGTGGGCTCGGAGATGTGTATAAGAGACAGGTTCGCGCCGAACCATGTGTTCAAGGCAGGCACCATCTCGACGCTGGCGGAAAAGACCGCCTATGGCTATGTCAAGGGCTATGCGGAGGAGCGTGGGCTGCAGCTCAGTCCCGCGGAGATGACGCGGCTGGCGGACGGCTGTACCGGCGTCAAGCGCACGAGCGGTCAGCACCCGGGCGGCATGGTCGTGGTGCCGGACGAATATGTGGTGGAGGATTTTACGCCGGTGCAGCATCCGGCCGACAAGGCGGATTCGGATGTCGTGACCACTCACTTCGACTTCCACAAAATTCACGATACCATCCTCAAGCTGGACAACCTCGGCCACGATATTCCGACCATTTACAAATATCTTGAGGAATATACCGGCATTTCGGTCAAGGATGTGCCGATGTCGGACGAGCAGGTATACAGCCTGTTCACCTCACCGGAGGCGCTCGGGGTCACCAAGGACGATATCCACTGGCAGACGGGAACGCTGTCCATCCCCGAAATGGGCACCTCTTTTGTCACGCAGATGCTGCTCGAATGCCGTCCGAAGTGCTTTTCCGATCTGCTGCAGATCTCCGGTCTGTCGCACGGCACCGACGTATGGAACGGCAACGCGCAGGATCTGATCAAGGCCGGCACCTGTACCATCGCCACGGTCATCGGAACCCGCGACAGCATCATGACCTATCTGCTGCACAAGGGTCTGGAGCCGAAGATGGCGTTCAAGATCATGGAGATCGTGCGTAAGGGCAAGGCGACCAAGCTGCTGACCGAGGAGCACATCCAGGCGATGAAGGAGCACAATGTACCCCAGTGGTATATGGATTCCTGCTTCAAGATCAAGTACATGTTCCCGAAGGCGCACGCGGCGGCGTATCTGATTGCTGCTCTGCGCGTGGCCTGGTTCAAGGTGCACCATCCGGTGGCCTATTATGCCGCCTATTTCACGGTGCGCAGCGACGACTTTGACGCGGAGGCGGTGATGCGCGGCAAGGACAGTGTGTGGCGCGAAATCGAGGCCATCCGTGGCCGGGGCCGGGAGGCCTCGGTCAAGGAGCAGGGCTTTGCCGATACGATGCACATTGTGTACGAGGCGATGGTGCGCGGCGTGAAGTTTTTGCCGGTCGATCTGTACCGTTCGCACGCCCGGCAGTTCTTGGTGGAGGACGGCGCCATCCGGATGCCGTTCAGCGCGGTCAAGGGACTGGGCGGTGCGGCGGCCGAGGGAATTATGAAGGCGCGGGATGAGGGCGGAGCGTTCCTCTCCTGTGACGATTTCCAGACGCGCAGCGGTGTGTCCCGCACGCTGACGGAAACGCTGCGTGATATGGGGGCGCTCGGCAACCTGCCCTCCACGAGTCAGATGGATCTGTTTGAGCTCGGGTAAACATCAATTTTGGTTTTTTGTAAAATGGGAGATGAGCGTATATGAAACGGATACGGCGGATAATGGCTGCGGTGGCTTTTTTGGCGGCGCTGGTTCTGCTGACCGCCTGTGCGTCCCGTGTGCCGGAGGCCGGCTCGGCCATCGGTACGGGTGACGGCACCTCGTCGGTCACGCGGCACTCGGACGGCGGAGCGGTTTCCGGCTCCTCCGTTCCGGCGGGAAGCGGAACGCAGACGGAGCCGACGGTACCTCCGGGGCAGGAGGAGGGTACCCTTCCGACGACCCAGCCGACTCCGGCTCCGACGACGGAAAATGTTACGACCGAGGTGGCGACGCTCCCGACGGTAAAAACCACCCGGCCTGCGGAAACGACCGTCCGCGTAACCACCGCCACGGCTGCGGATGTGCCGATGACGGGACTGACGGAGCTTCCGGAATCGGAATATTACGGGAGAAAGTACCTGTCGGCGCAGCCCGACGGGGCGGCCTTGGTGGAATTCTACGACGAATTGGCCTTTGAGGTGTCGCAGTTTACGCGGCAATGCAGAGTGAATCGGCTTACGGTCGAGCAGCTGTCGCTGGTGTTTCAGTGCTACCGTGCGGATTATCCGCAGTATTTTTGGCTCGGCAGCGGTTATCGGTATTCGTATAGTCCCTCCAACCCGAATGCGGTTCTCGGTGTAACGCTCGAGCCCTTTACACTGGCGGACGGAGCGGAGCTGATGGCATCGCGGAGCACCTTTGAGGCGGCGGTGCAGGAAATACTGGAAGGAATCAGCGGGAGTCTTTCGGAATATGACCGGGCGCTGATGATTCACGATCGGCTGGTGCGGCATGCGGTATACCGGGAGGGTGAGGATGCGCATAATGCCTACGGAGTGCTGGTGCGCGGGGCCGGTGTCTGCGAGGGCTATGCCCACGCCTACCAGTATCTCTGCTATCGGGCGGGAATTCAGGCGCTGTTTGTAACGGGAAGCAGCCGCAACGAGGCGCATGCCTGGAATATCGTCAGACTGGACGGCCGCTACACGCAGATTGACATCACATGGGACGATCCGGTCGGGGTGTCCGATCCCGATTTTGTCAGTCATGCGTATTTCGGGCTGACCGACCGGGAGATTGCCGCGGATCATACACTGAGCAATACGGGTTCCTTTGTCGTGCCTGCCTGTACGGAGGAATCGCTTCGGTATCACCGGCGGCAGGGAAGCTATTTTACGGCTCTGGATGCCCAAAGGCTCGGTGCCCTGCTGGCTGACGGAAACGGAACGGCGCAGTTTGCTGCCGCCGTGAGTCCCGAGACCTTCCGGACGTGGTGGAATGCGCATGCGGGCGAGGTTTTGCTGTGGGTGCCCGGAGACTGGGGCCGGGCTTCCTGGTCGATTGTGGGACAGGAGTATACGCTGACTCTGATTCCGCGCTGATTTTCCGCCGCCTGACAGGCACTCCCTGTCTGACTTCCGCGTACTGTGGAATAGACAGAGGAGAGGGGGAGCGCACATGTCTTTCCGGCGAAAAAGGAGAGTGCGGCGGGCCTTGGGGACGGCTCTGGGAATATTGCTGCTGTGTCTGGCTGCGGCGGAAATGTGGATGTATCCGCTGCTGCTCAGCTACGGCGGCCATACGGCGGAGGCCTGGGCCGTCGCGGCGGTCAACGAGACGGTGGCGGCCGTTTTGGCGGAAACACAGACGGCCTACGGCGATCTGACGACCGTCACGCGGGATGCGGAAGGGCGGATTGTGACTCTGCAGACCGATGCCGCGCGGCTCAACCGGCTGCAGTCGGAGATTGCGGTGCGGCTGTCGGAGCGCATCGGAGAGACAAGCCGCGGACGGTTTACCGTTCCGTTCGGAACGGTATGCGGCGGGGCGTTGCTGAGCGGCCGCGGCCCGGATGTGACCTTTTTTGCGGCCGTGGACGGAGTTGCCAAAACGGAGCTGCGGGACGAATTCAGTGCGGCCGGCATCAACCAGACCTATCACCGGGTGTATCTGGACATTACGCTGCAGGTATTGGTGACGGTCATGGGGCACCGTGAGGTGCGGGAGGTGGCCGTGCCGGCCGTGATGGCGCAGACCGTGCTGATGGGAACGGTGCCGGAGACCTATTGGAATTGGCACGGAGATACCTGAGATGGGATATAAAAATCGGAGGAGCTTATGCATTACCGGGCGGTTATTTTTGATTTGGACGGCACCCTGCTCAACACGCTGGAGGATTTGGCGGATGCCGTCAACCATGTGCTGCGTGAACGGCATTTTCCGCTCCGCAGCCTGGAGGAGATCCGGACGTTTGTCGGCAACGGGGTCGGGCTGCTGATGCGGCGCGCTCTGCCGGAGGGGACGGAGGAAGCGGTGTTTTCCGGTTGCCTGCGCGATTTCAAGGACTACTATGCCGCGCATATGGAGGAGAAAACCGCTCCGTATGAGGGTATTTTACCGCTGCTCGATCGGCTGAAGGCGGACGGATGCCGTCTGGCGGTGGTGTCGAATAAGTTTGACGGAGCGGTGCAGGGGCTTTGCCGGCGCTATTTCGGAGAGCGCCTGGATGCCGCGGCCGGGGAAACCGAAGCACGCCGGAAGAAGCCGGCCCCGGATACCGTATGGTATGTGGCGGAGCTGCTCGGGGTGCGCCCGGAGGAGTGCGTTTATATCGGGGATTCGGATGTGGATATTGAGACGGCCGCCGCCTCCCGTATGCCGTGCATCAGTGTCAGCTGGGGCTTCCGCACGCGGCAGCAGCTGACGGAGGCGGGAGCCGCCCGGATTGCGGCGACGCCGGAGGAGCTGTACCGTCTGCTGAGCCTGTAGCAGCCGGCGCACAATCAACCGTATATTTCCGGATACGCCAAAGAGCGGCGGATACAACACGTATCCGCCGCTCTTTTTTTGGAAAATCCCGGGACTTTGAAATTACTTCAGGAAGGGCAGGCTGCGCACAATGACCGGCTCCTTCGCTTTGCCGGAGCAAATCTGGAAGAAGCAGATGATGCGCACCACGGCCAGTACGGCGAGGGCGATGGCGCCGGCGAGCGGAACGATCAGCGTCCAGAACAGAACCACCATCACGAGCGTCAGCAGAATGCTGGTAACCTCCAGCTTGACGGCCTGGCGCACATGGAAGGCCACATACTTGGAGGAGCTCGAGGCCAGCAGAGCCACGATAATGCCGAAGATGCCCATCAGATAGGGCAGCATGCAGTATACCTTGTTATCCGAGATATCCTGTGCATCGAAATCGGCCGTATGATCGTAGGGATCCACGGCGGGCTGCTGGGGAGCGGCATAGTACTGCGGCTGGGGAGCTACGTACTGCGGCTGCTGGGGCTGCTGGGGCTGCTGGGGAGCGGCATTCTGGTTGGCACCGCACTGCGCGCAGAAGGCGGCGGTATCCTCAAGCTGAGCTCCGCAAACGGGACAGTTTTTCATCGTGTTCATTCTCCTTTTTTACCGGGTTGCTTCCATGCGACGGAAGTGCCCTGATTTATCTACAGTATATCGGGTTTTTCGCCGGATTGCAAGAGGATTTTTTGAAAACCGGACGGCATTTTCCGAAAACGGTCAGGCGCGCAGCCGCAATTCGTCCCGGGACAGGCTTCCGCAGGCAAACAGCAGCGGTATATAGCACCCGACGGTAAGCAGTGCGGCTACCATGAGCTGCGGGAGCACGGGGAGTGTGCGGCACAGGCGCAGCAGGCCCGAGGCGGCCAGCAGGCCCGCACACAGGGCGCCGAGGGGGCGGAGAATCCATCGGCCGAAGCGGATATGGGTGCCGGTGACGGTGCACAGCCGGCGGACGTTAAGGCCGCAGGTAAACAGGTTGCTGAGAATCATGATGAACAGAAAGGCCTCTATTCCGCGCAGCGGCACCAGAAAGACAATCAGCAGAATACGCAGGGCAGAGTCGGCCACGCTGTATTTGAGAGAGCTGACCTGCTGATTCAGGCCCTTCAGAATGCCGTCCACCACGCTTTCCACATACATGACCGGAATCAGAGGAGCCAGCACCCGCAGCAGGAAGCCCACCTCCCGGCTGTGATACAGCAGCTCCCCGAGCGGATAGGCGAGCAGCCAGAACAGTCCGCCGATCAGCAGGGAGGCCAGGAGAGTGATGTGCAGGGTGTGATCCACCACGCGCTGCACGCGGCGCGTTTGACCGAGCGCGCGCGCCTCGGACATTTCGGGAATCAGCAGGGTGGAAAAGGCGGACAGAAAGGAGGAGGGAAAAAAGATCAGCGGCATGGCCATTCCCTTCAGGGTGCCGAACTGCGAGAGGCCCGCCTCACGCGAATCGGCGTACAGCGACAGCCGCTGCGGCACGAGCAGATTTTCCGCCGTGCGCAGCAGAGAATTCAGATAGCGTCCCGCCGTGACCGGTACGGCGATGCTCAGAATCCGCCGCACGATGCCGCAGGCAGCCGTGCAGCCATCCGTGCGGGGCGGCGGCTCCCGCCGCAGGCGCCGTCTGTCCCACAGATAGCTCAGCGAAATATAGCCGCATGAGATGGCCTCGGAAACCGTGTCACCGACCATGACGGCGGCGCAGGCGGCCGTCAGGCTCAGCGAGGAGAAACGCCAGAACAGCCCGAAGATCACGGCCATCCGTGTGAACTGCTCCAGAAGCTGCGCACGCGAGGAGGAGGCCACCCGCCGCCGCGCCATGAAGTATCCCTTGATGCAGGAGGATATGCCCATAAACGGAAAGCTGAGGGAGAGCACGCGGATGGCGGGAACGGCGCGTGCATCACGGATCCAGTAGGTGCCGATGAGCGGAGCGCCGAGATAGAACAGCAGCGTGCTTAGTACGGCGATGACCGTGCTGAGACTCAGGGCGCGGCGCAGGATCCGCCGCACGGAGCGCGGATCGCCGCACACCAATTCGTCGGTAATCAGCCGCGTGGTTGCCGTGGAAAGGCCGGAGGAGGCAAAGGTCGAGCCGAGCACGTAGACCGATACAATCAGCTGGTAGAGTCCCATGCCCTCGGCTCCGATTCTGTCGGACAGATAGATCCGGAAGAAAATGCCGACGGTTTTCAGGATCAGCGAGGTGACCGACAGAATGGCGGCATTTTTCAAAAAAATATGTTTTTTCACCCGCGTGATCCTTTCTGCTTTGTCTACCACAGTCCCATGGCGGCGTAGGCGGCGGCCAGGGCGTTCCAGGAGGCAACATCGGTTTTGCCGGTCACCGGAAGTCCGGAGGCCCGCTGCAGCCGGCGCATGCCCTCCTCGGTGGAGGGATCGTAGCGGCCGGTGGGCGCGGCGGGGGCAAAATCCCCCTTGGCCCGCGCCAGGGCGGCCAGCATCAGCTGAAGCACGGAGACGATGTCTCCGGTGTCCCCGGCCTCCAGCTCACGGAAGGCGGTGACAAACGGGTCGGTATGCTGTGCCGTGCGCAGGGCATCGGCCGAGCGGTCGGCGGCCACGATGGCCGTCCAGGTCGGATAATCGACGATGCCGGTGGGAGGAAGTCGGAACAGGCGCTGCGCGGCCTTGACGGCATCGGTGGTCTCCCCGCCGAAAACTCCGTCAATATCGACACGGGGAATGGAGGGATGCAGATAGGACAGAGCACGCAGATAGGTCTGCAGCTCCCGGATGTACAGGAAGGAATCGTAGCGGATATGATTGAAGGGATACACGGGTTATGTCACCTCCTGCAGAGGATAGCCGGGATATTGCCCCTCCTGCTTGCTGCTGCCGAGCGTCAGGTCGGAATACAGGCTGGCGGCCAGGTTCCAGGAGGCGGCCCCGACGATGCCGTCCGGCTCCAGGCCGAACTGAGACTGGAAGGCGCGCACGGATGCCTGCGTCTGATTCCCGAACACTCCGGTCACGGGAACGGAGGGAACGGAGGGGTAGGATTCCGCAATGCGGTTTAGAAAAATCTGCAGCTGCCGCACGCTTTCACCCTGACTGCCGAGCCGCAGCGTTTCCCCCGGAAACAGCGGCACACCGCCCTCGAGCTCCGGTGTATCGGCCACGATGCCGCGGTAGGCGCGGTTGATCTCCTGCCATGTCAGCAGATCCACCACGCCGGTCGGCGGCAGGCCGTAGGTGGTTTGGAAAGCGATGACGGCCTGCCTCGTTTTGGGGCCGAAGATGCCGTCGTTGGCGCCGAGCGGAGGAACGGTCTCGTAAAAGGCGGCAATGACATTCAGCAGATACTGCAGAGCCTGCACGCCGTCGCCGCGGCTGCCCTCCTGGAGCACCTCCGGGTATTGCAGGGAGACCTCCTCCAGAGAGAGACCCTCGGAGTCGAGCTCGGACAGGCGCTTGACCCCGGTATACAGGTAGGCGATGCGGTACCAGGTGGCTTTTCCGATGATACCGTCCTCGGTCAGGCCGAAAATGCGCTGAAAGGCACGCACGGCATCCTCCGTTTCCTCCCCGAAGATGCCGTCCACCGGATAGATTTTTGGGATAGCGGGATAGTTGCGGGAAATCCGGTTGAGCTGAATCTGCTTGCGCAGCACCTCATTGCCTGTGTCGCCGCGCCGCAGAAGCGTGCCGGGGTAGGAGGGGGTGGGGATATCCACCGGGGCGTCGGAGACCAGGTCAATTGTATCTCCGTAATAATAGGTCAGAATTTCATAGGGGGTGTATCCCTGTTCCGCCAGGGATACCGTGCCCCATTGGGACAGTCCCCGGCAGGTAACGGTGCTGCCGTTGCAGTACTGCGCAAACAGCGGCTCGACGCTGCCCTGGCGGCGGATGTAGTTATTGAACAGCTCATCCACCAGGTCGCTGATGTTCTGAAAGACGTCCCGTCCGCGGACATAGGACTGGTCGTAGGCGGTGGAATTGGTGATGTCGAAATCGTAGCCCTGGTTGCGGTAGTGTTCCGTATAGACCCGGTTCAGCGCGAAGGAAATCTGCGCCAGAATGTTGGCACGCAGCGCATTTTCCGGCCAGGTGGGATAGATTTCGCTGGAGGCCACGTTTTTGATATAATCCGGGAAGGAGACGGTCACGTTTTCGGCGTCGGATGAGGGCGGCCCGAGATGGACGGTAATCCACTCGGGAATATTGGGTTCCTGGGCGGCCAAATCAATCACTCCTTTCGTGGTTCGGTCAGCCGAGATCGGGGGCGGATTGACCGGGATTCCGGATGGTTTCACCCTGCCCGCCGGCCTCCGGCAGAGGAATCATGGCAATTTCCTGCACCGAGGTGACACCTCCGTAGACCGGAACGCATTCGTTGCGGGAGGAAAAATAGCCGGCGCGGTGGGCCAGTACGGTATAGCAGAGGTTGGGGTAGTCGGAGCCCGGCTGCAGGGTCAGCTCGCGGCGGAAGGTGGGCAGCGAAAAGACGGGAGAATAGCCGCTTTCGTCGGTTTTGGCGAGGTGCAGAAGCTCCTCATGCTCTCCGTCAACGAACAGCACCGTGATGACGGAGTCGGCCAGCGGAATTGCGCCGCGGGCCGAGGAGGTCCGCACCCGCAGATGGCCGGTGTCTGTCGGCAGCGGCCGCTCCGGGGCGGCGGGTGTGTCCGGGGACGCAGGCTCCGTCGGCGGCCTGTCCCCGAACGGCGGTGCTACCGGGGGCGCGGTATAAACAACCGGCTCCGGAGCGGGTGTTTCCTCGGCGGGGGCCGTATCGACCGGAGCGGATACGGCGGATTCCGCCGACGGAGCGGGGTGTTCCGGGTTCGGTTCCGGAGGCTGTGCGTTCGCGGGGAGAACGGCAGACGGTGCGGCATCAGCTGCCCGGACTGCGGGAGTCGAAGGCGGCGCGGCGGGCGGAGTGTCGGTGCCTGCGGTTCCCGCAGATGTCGGTGGGGCCGGTTGGACCGCGACATCGGTATGCGTTTGCACGGCGGGCTCCGGGGGTGCGGAAAGATCGGTGCGGGCCCGGCGGTAATAGCGTCTCAGCTCCTCGTTATAAGCGGCGATCTGATCGGACAGGCTGTTTTTCTGCGACGGCATGGTGCGTCCACCTTTCTGAAAGGAAATGGGGGAAACGGGCTGTCTTACGGGGCATATGTATGCGGGAAAAGCGGCGTTCATGCCTGACCCGGTGGGAGGGACGGAGGGGCGCTGTCCGGTTTCGGAAAAATTCGGAGAAAAATGACCTTTTTTGGAAATACCCCCTTGACATCGGAGGGAGTATTGCATATAATATTTAAGCGCCTGTTTGTGGGGCGATAAAAGAATAGGACTCATTAGCTCAGTTGGCAGAGCACCTGACTTTTAATCAGGGTGTCCGGGGTTCGAATCCCCGATGGGTCACCAAGAATCCCGAATGTATTTGGCGTTCGGGATTTTTCCTTGAAAGGCAGAATGCAAAACCGCAAACATCGGACAGAGAGCAGAGGTACGGTATGCTACGGAGTTTCATCGGAACCAGATCATTTTATAAACGGGTGCTGTCGCTGATGCTGCCCATTATGGTGCAGAACGGCATCACCAATCTTGTCAATATGCTGGACAACGTGATGGTCGGCCAGGTCGGAACCGTCGAGATGACGGGAGTGGCCGTGGCCAATCAGCTGATTTTTGTCTTTAATCTGTGTGTGTTCGGGGCCGTATCCGGTGCCGGCATTTTCGGTGCGCAGTTTTTCGGGAGCGGAGACCACCGGGGACTGCGGGATACCTTCCGCTTCAAGCTGGTATTCTGTACGGGACTGACCGTGTGCGGAGTGGCGCTGCTGGTGCTCTGCGGCGAGCCGCTGGTGCAGATGTATCTGCGCGGAGACGGAGAGGTGACGGATGCGGCGGCCTCGCTGCGGTATGCACTCGACTATCTGTGGATTATTCTGATCGGACTGCTGCCGGCGGCTCTTGTGCAGTGCTACGCCAGCACACTGCGCGAAACGGGGCAGACACTGGTGCCGATGTATGCCGGCCTTGCGGCGGTGCTTGTCAACCTCGGCCTCAACTATGTACTGATCTTCGGTCGCTTCGGTGCACCGGTGCTCGGGGTACAGGGGGCGGCTATCGCCACGGTAATCTCCCGCTTTGTGGAGCTTGCGGTGGTGGTGCTCTGGACGCATCGCCATACCGAGAAAAATCCGTTTATTGTGGGGGCGCTCCGCAGTCTGCATGTGCCGGGAGCACTGATCCGGCAGATTGTGCTGAAGGGGCTGCCGCTGATGCTCAACGAGACGCTGTGGGCGCTCGGCATCGCACTCGCCAATCAGCGGTACTCGCTGCGCGGTCTGGACGTGGTGGCGGCCAACAACATTTCGCAGACCTTCTTCAACGTCTTTTCCGTAGCGTTTATGGCGGTGGGGGCCGCCATCGGCATCATCCTCGGGCAGATGCTCGGGGCGGGAGAAACCGACGGGGCACGGGATGCAGCCCGCAAGCTCATTGCGTTTTCGGTGTTTACGGGAGCCGTAATCGGGGCGGTCTACTTTATCTGTGCGCAGTGGATTCCGGATATCTACAACACGACGGAGGAGGTACGGCTGCTGGCAACCCGCCTGATGCAGATCACGGCGCTTCTGATGCCGGTGGATGCGTTTGCCCATGCGTCCTATTTTACCCTGCGCTCCGGCGGCAAAATATGGATCACGATTCTGTTCGATTCCTGCTTTGTGTGGACGGTGACGGTGACCTCATCGACCCTTCTGACGCAGTATACGGCGCTTCCCATTCTGCCGCTGTACGCCATCTGCCAGGGACTGAATATCATCAAATGTGTTCTCGGCTATATTTTTGTGCGGCAGGGCTCCTGGGCGCACAAAATCGTTTCGGCGGAGCCGGAGGAGGACGCGGCGGCCGGGTTCGGAGAAAATTAAAAAAGGCGGGGAATTTCCGAGGAGGCAGGGTTTCGGAAATCCCCCGCCTTTTGTGACGGCCGGGGTATCGGACGAAAAATTTATCCCGCGGACAGATGAATCAGATGCGCAATTCCGGGGATGCTCTCGCCCTGCTGGCTGGAGGTGGTGGACATCATGGCCCCCGTTCCGATGAACAGCACCTGCTTCAGCTCGCCGCATTCCATCCGCCGCAGCAGATGACCGCACAGGACGGCGGCGGAGCAGCCGCAGCCGGAGCCGCCGGCATGCACGTCCTGCCGCTTGCGGTCGTACATCAGCAGCCCGCAGTCGGTGTAGCGGGAGCCGAGGGAGATGCCCTGCTTATCGCACAGCTCCCGGAACAGAGCGGCGCCGACGGCGGACAGGTCTCCCGTGACAATCAGGTCGTAGTCGGAGGCGTCGGTGCCGGTGTCCTGCAGAAAACGGGACAGCGTATCCGCCGCGGCGGGAGCCATCGCGGCACCCATGTTGTTGGCATCGGTGATGCCGAGGTCATTGAGCCGCCCGCCGCAGACGGCGGAGATGCGTACCCCCTTGCCGCCGAGCCCGACCACGGCGGCTCCCGAGGCGGTCGCCGTCCACTGCGCGGTCGGGGGACGCTGGCCGCCGTATTCGAGAGGGTAGCGAAACTGGCGCTCCGCCGTGCAGAAATGGGAGCTGGTCATGGCACAGCAGAGATCGGCCGCACCGCTGTCCACAAATACGGAGGCGATGGCGAGCGTCTGCGCCATGGTGGAGCAGGCGCCGAACTGGCCGAAATAGGGAATGCCGAATTCCCGCAGCCCGAAGGTGGAGGCGATGCACTGATTGAGCAGGTCGCCGGCAAAGATATAGTGCAGCTGTGACGGCGCGAAGCCGGCCTTATCCAGGGCGCGGGTGAAGGCCTCACGGCACAGGGCACTTTCCGCCTTTTCCCAGGTTTTTTCTCCGAGCGTGGTATCCTCAAAAATAGCGTCAAATTCGCTGCGGAGAGGGCCGTCGCCCTCCTTTTTGCCGACGACGGCCGCGTGGCCCAGGATGGTGGGACGGCTGGACAGCAGCACCGTCGCGATCCCTTTGCGTTCCGGCATGGCAGTTTCCTCCTTTACAGCAGCTGCAGAAGGCAGAGCACGATTCCGTAGATGACCGATGCGGTGATGCCGTAGACCAGCACGGGGCCCGCGATGGTGAACATTTTGGCTCCCAGCCCGAGAATCAGGCCCTCTGCTTGTGTCAAGTAAACCCTAAAAGATTTTTTTATTTTCCTGTCGAAATTCGGCAGGAATTCTTTTTTCCATATTACGAAGCAAGCCCCGGAATACATTCTCCGATTATATCTGTCAGATACTTGCTTTTTAGTCCAATCTCAATTCGCCCACCTTCAAATACTCGTACTTTATCTATCAGTCGGCTTATAACCTCAGGGCGATACTCGGTCAAAGCCTGAATCCGTTCCGCATCCTGCCCTGCAAGAGTAAGAGCTTTTTGTTTTTGAATACACTCATTTAATAGCACATTCTTTTCTGCGATCTTCTGTTGAAGCCTTTCGTCTTCAGCCTTATTATCGGACTGAATTTTGATGAATCGCTCTCTGCTTATATGCCCATTCCTATACTCCTCATATAGAGAGCTTTTTCCATTCGCAATTTGCCTGCGCTTTCGTTCCATATCTGCGATCAGCCTTTCAAGCTGCGCCTGTTCTGTGACATCATATTTTTTCACAAACTTAGACTTGTCCAATAGAATTCGTGCGATTGCCTGCACAACACTCAGCGTCTTGTCCTGGAGTACTTCCAGACTTTCGTGGATAGCGGCACATTCCGCTTTGTTTTGACTGGATGCCTTCAAACAAAATAGGTGTGTATCAATCGCAGGTGCTTTCTGCAGCTTCCTTCCACAATAGCCGCAAACAAATAAATTGCCGGCTCTGTTACCGGAAGTATTCATATTGACTGTTTTGATTCGAGAAGCCAACGAAGCAGCAGCGGCTTGAAACTTTTCCTCTGAAATAATGGCCTCGTGGGTGTTTTCTACAACTATCCATTGTTCACGCGGAAGTACACGGCTGTTATTGGTTCGTATTCCTACCATCTCTCGTGTGTTAGAAATCATCTTACCTGTATATCTTCCATCATTGAGAATTTTTCGGATCGTGGAAGCCAGCCAAATACTCTCGTTGTCAACCACTCTGCCGTTATAAAACATTCCATTTTGCAGTTTGTACTGTCGCGGCGATAGAATATTTTTGTCATTCAGATATTGCGCAATGTCCTTAGTGCTGCGTCCTTCAATACACAAGTCAAATATTTTGACTACGACCTCACGGACATTCTCGTCCACAATAAGTTCTG
>URYX01000029.1 GCA_900552225.1 uncultured Oscillospiraceae bacterium
CCCGGTTGGGTGCGAGGGGATATGGTTTTTCCGAAAAAGCAGAAGCAGCGGAAGCGGGTACCGCGCGAAACAAAGTTCGCCGCCTCCCTCTGCCGCCGTTTTTACTTGTCCCCATCGCATCCGGACAGCTCAGCACCGGTGCACATACATCCGGCTCGGCTGCGATTCTCCGTCCCCCTGCACCATGCAGAGGAATTCCCAGCCGTACCGCTCGTAAAACGCCGTGTGGTCGGTCAGCAGGTACAGTGTGCGGATGCCCCGCTCCCGCATATCGTCACACACCAGCTGCAGCAGTGCTCCGGCGATGCCGCGTCCGCGCCGATCGGCCTCCGTATATACGGCACATACATTGGGGGTCAGGTCCCGGCGATTGTGAAAATCGTTGTCGATTACACCCATTCCGCCGACGATACACTCCCCCTCCAGCGTCAGGTACCACTGCGGCACGGCGGAGCCCCCGGCCAGACAGGCCTCCATGCTCTCCCGGTAAGCCTCGGCGGGGATGCCCCATTTTTCGTGAAACCATCAGACGGCACGCTCCAGAAGCTCCGGCCGATCCGTCAGACGTATATATTCCATTCGCAAGCTCCTTTTTATCCTCTCCCGCCGCCGGCCGCCGCATCGCCGGGAGCGGCCCGGTCATGCGTGCCGCCGTGCGGCCTCCTTGGGAATGCGGATCGTATATTCATAATAGAGCTCGGTTTCGTTTTGCTCCGCCTCGGTCGGAACGCCGGAGCGGCGCATCGTTTCCACGGCATGGCTGACCGTGTTGAAGAACAGGCGCACATCCCGGATCAGCGGGACTATCCGACGGCGCACCGGAGGATGCAGGCGCTTTTCCACCTCCTGCTCCGTGCGGGCCACCGTCCAATGCTCAGCCGCCAGCCGTTCTATGAGCGGCCGGCGCTCGCCCTCCGGCAGGCGCAGCAGCGCACGGGCATGCCGTTCTCCGGCCCCGGCCGCCAGCAGCGCCTCCCGTTCCTCCCGGGTGAGCGCCAGCAGCCGCAGCTTGTTGGCCACCGTGGGCTGCGAGCAGCCGAGACGGCGCGCGGTCTCCTCCTGCGTCAGCCCGTAATTCCGGATCAGCTTGTCGATACTCTCCGCCTGCTCAAAGCAGTTGAGATCCTGACGCTGCAGATTCTCCACCAGCGCCAGCACGGCGCTCTGCTCTCCCGTCGCCTCCACCGCAAGGCACGGCAGCTCGGAGAGCCCGGCGCGGATAGCGGCACGCAGCCGCCGCTCCCCGGCAATCAGCGTAGCCTCGCCGTCCGGGGACAGCGTCACGGTCAGCGGCTGCAGCAGTCCGTTTTCCCGAATGCTCTGCGCCAGCTCCGCGAGCTTGTCCTCCGCAAAGCTGCGGCGCGGCTGAGAGGGGTTCGGCCGGATACGCTCCGGCGATAAGTACAACAGACGACCTTGCTTTGACTTCCTTTTTTCCCACATACGAAACTCACCCTTTCCGTGCCGGTTTTCCGGCTCCTGCTTCGGTTGTACCACAGGCAGCCGTAAAAAGCGGTCGAAAAAGGGTGTCGCTCCGGCGTTATTTCAGAGGAGACTTGGAAATTTTTGCCGTCGTCCGGGGGTATTTTGTCGGCGTAGGCGCTATTTTATCGAAAATCAGCAGCGCGCGCGACTCGGCCGGCTCCCCCTCCCGGTGCGGCAGAGCCAGCAGCTGGGTGTCGCGCAGCTCCCCGCCGCAGAGCCGCGCCGCCGCAGCCGCATCGCCCTCCTCGCGGTAGGACGGGCCCTTCATGGCCAAAAAGCGGCCGCCGGTACGGACGAACGGGAGGCAGTATTCGCATAAGGTCGGCAGTGCGGCCACGGCGCGCGCGGTGGCCACATCAAACCGCTCCCGCAGCTCCGGCCGCCGGCCGCCCTCCTCGGCGCGGGCATGAACCAGCGTAACGGGGATTTCCAGGGTACGGCACAGCTCCTCCAGAAAGGTCAGACGCTTCTGCAGACTGTCGAGCAGCGTCAGCCGGATGCCGGGCCGTGCGGCCGCCAGCACCACGCCGGGGAATCCGGCGCCGGTTCCCACATCGATCAGGGAAACGGGGCCCTCGGGCAGCAGCGGCAGCAGGGTAAGGCTGTCGGTAAAATGCCGCACCACGATGCCGTAGGGCTCAGTGATGGCGGTAAGATTCATGCGCTCGTTCCACGAGACCAGCAGCGAGGCATAGGTATCCAGGCGGTCCGCCGCCTCCGCCGTCAGCGTGACGCCGACCTGCGCCGCGCAGGCAGTCAGCAGGCTCCGATCGATCATGGTATCCACTCCTTATACAGACAAGCTCCGAGAATCAGCAGATGCAGCACCGCGCAGAGCGGCAGCCCCCACACGAACTTCGCATGGCGGGTCTTGTGGTGAAACAGCCGCATGGCCACACACATAAGAGGGCCGCCTCCGAGAAACGCCGCCGTGAGCAGGGTACGCTCCCGGATGCGTGCACGCGGCCGATGGCGCGCGGCCCATTTATCGTAGCCCATGAGCCCGAATCCGAGCAGCGACCACACGCCGTACCACACCCCCAGACCGATCCACACCGCGCGGCTCATACGGATTCCTCCGCAGCCGACGGGTGCGTCTGCAGCCATAGGATCAGCACCGCCACGTCGGCGGGGCTGACGCCGCTGATACGGGAGGCCTGCCCCACGCTGCGCGGCCGCAGACGGGTCAGCTTTTCGCGCGCCTCCAGCCGCAGGCCGGAGATGGCAGTATAATCGATGCCGTCCGGCAGCAGGCGGTTTTCCAGCCGCCGCATTTCATCGACCGCAGCCTGCTGGCGCTTCAGATAGCCCTCATATTTGAGCTCGATCTCCAGCTGCTCCCGCACGAGCGGCGTCAGCGGCGGCCGGTCACGGTCCACCGGGGTCAGCACCTCATAATCGATATGCGGACGGCGCAGCAGCTCATCCAGACGGATGCCGCCGGCAGGCGGTACGGTGTGACAGGCGGTCAGAATGGCCGACAGCTCGGGGGAGGGGGCCAGCACGGTACGGTGCAGGCGTGCGCGCTCCGCCTCCCGCTCCTGCTGACGGGCAATAAAATGGGCATAGCGCGTATCGTCCACCAGCCCGACGGCGCGGCCGATCGGGGTAAGCCGCAGATCGGCGTTGTCCTGCCGCAGCAGCAGCCGGTATTCCGAACGGGAGGTCATCATGCGGTAGGGGTCGGTGCAGCCCTTGGTCACCAGATCGTCGATCAGTGTGCCGATATAGCCGTCGGCCCGGTCCAGCAGCAGCGGCGGCTGGCGGTGGACCAGCCGGGCAGCATTGATGCCCGCCACCAGTCCCTGGGCCGCCGCCTCCTCATAGCCGGAGCTGCCGTTGAACTGTCCGGCGCCGAACAGCCCGGGAAAATCCCGGAAGCCGAGGCTTCCGTCCATCTGCTGCGGGTCGCAGCAGTCATATTCGATGGCATAGGCCGGGCGGATGACGTGGACATGCTCCAGCCCGGTGATGGTATGCAGAAGCTGCAGCTGCACGTCGAACGGCAGCGAGGAGGAAAGCCCCTGCAGATACATCTCATCAGTCTCCGCGCCGCAGGGCTCGATAAAGACCTGATGCCGCTCCTTATCCGCAAAGCGCACGATCTTATCCTCGATGCTGGGGCAGTACCGCGGGCCGACCCCCTCGATTTTCCCGCTGTAGAGCGGGGAGCGGTGGAGATTTTCGAGAATGACGCGCCGCGTCTCCGCATTCGTCCACGTGATGTGGCAGGGCTGCGTATTCGGCAGCGGCGTCTCTGTCTCAAAGGAGAACGGAACCACCGGCTCATCCCCGTCCTGCCGCTCCAGGAGGGAAAAATCAATGCTCCGCCGCAGCACCCGCGCCGGGGTTCCCGTCTTGAACCGCCGCAGCGCAACGCCGAGCCGCTGCAGCGAACGAGTCAGCTCGGTGGCGGGGAACAGACCGTCCGGCCCGCCCTCATAGCTGACGTCTCCGACAAAAATGCGGCCGCCGAGAAAGGTTCCGGTGGCGATGACGACGGCCTCGGCCAGATAGACCGCGCCGAGGCGGGTGGTCAGCGCCCACGCGCCGTCCCGCCGCGTCAGCGACACGATCTCCGCCTGCATCAGCTCGAGATGCTCAGTCCGCTCCAGGGTATATTTCATGCGGGCGGCATAGCGGCGGCGGTCGATCTGCGCCCGCAGTGAATGCACGGCCGGCCCCTTGCCGCGGTTGAGCATCCGCGACTGGAGCATGGCGGCGTCTGCCGCCCGTCCCATCTCCCCGCCGAGTGCATCGATTTCGCGCACCAGATGCCCCTTGGCGGTTCCGCCGATGGAGGGGTTGCACGGCATATTGCCGATGGCGTCGGCGTTGACGGTAAAGACTGCCGTGCGGCATCCGAGCCGAGCCGCGGCCAGCGCCGCCTCAATTCCGGCGTGGCCCGCACCGATCACGGCCACCTCATAGCGGCCCGCTTCAAATTCCATGGTTGTCCCTCTTTTACTGGATAGGATAGAAACAAACCCGCCAGGAGACCTCCGCTTCGGAAGCGGCCGGTTTCCCCGCCCGGGCTGTCTGCGCCGACAGCCGTTCTTTTTCGGAGACGCTCCGCATACAAGTAACCGACGGCGGCTTACCGGAGCCGCCGGGAGGAGGAGCTTCTATGCCAAAGCAAAGGTCTGCGTCCGTTCTGACGGCGTGTCTGTTCTTTTTGGGCACGGTCTGCCTGCTGCTGTTGCTTTCGCGCTGCTTTGCCGCCCCGACGGACACAGCCGACGCGCCGCCCGGGGGCGGCCGTGCGATTGCACTGATGTACCATCATCTGCTGCCGCGCTCCGAGGTCGGCCGCTACCGCGGCAACAACATTGTGACCTACGTCGAGGATTTCGAGGCGCAGCTCCGCCTGCTGCAGGAACGAAACTGCACGGTCATTACGCCCGATGTGCTGGAGGCCTTCTTCTATGACGGACAGCCGCTGCCCGAACGGGCGGTGCTGATTACCCTGGATGACGGGTACCTCAGCAACGCGGTCTATGCCGCGCCGCTGCTGCGGAAATACGGGATGAAGGCCGTGGTCTTTACGGTGACCGGACGCCTAAACGACAGCGAGGCCGCGTTCAATCCGCGGTATATCCAGATGCTGTCCGCCGCACAGATGCGCGACACCGCGGATGTGCTGGTATATGCCTCGCACACCCACGACCTGCACCGCTTTGTACGCACCGGGCACTCGGCCCTGACCGACTGCTCCTCCTTGGATTTCTGCAGCGATCTGGAAAGCAGTCTCGCCTTTCTGCAGACGGTCCCGCACGCCTCACTCACCTGCTTTTCCTATCCCTACGGGCTCTATACCGAGGAGGTCAAGCGGGAGCTGGCGGCGCAGGGAGTGCGTCTGGCCTTTCGCGCCTCCGGCGGCGTCATTACGGAGGCCGGCGATCCCTATGCGCTGCCGCGGTATCCGGTGGACAGCAGCGTAAGCCTGCAGGGCTTTGAACGCTATCTGTCCGGGCTTACGGATTCATGATTCAAAAGGCAAAGTTGCCGTTTCGGAAGACGGCAATCTCCGTGCCGTCGCGGGTAACGCCGGTGATGGACAGGTCGGGGGTCCCGACCATAAAATCCTCGTGCATGCAGGAATAGTTCACACCGCGGGCCTTCAGCTCCTCATCCGTCATCGTATCCGCGCCGCGGATGCAGGGATAGGCCTCACCGAACGCCAGATGGCAGGCAGCATTTTCGTCAAACAGCGTATTATAAAACAGGATACCGCTCTCGGAAATCGGGGAAGCGGTCGGAACCAGCGCCACCTCTCCGAGATAAGAGGCTCCCTCGTCCGTGGCAACGGCCTTGCGGAGCGCCTCCTCCCCCTGTGCGGCGGACGCCTCGGCAATTTTGCCGTCGCGGAAGGTAAAGCGTATACCGTCCACAATCTGCCCATGCAGAACGAGCGGCTTGGAGGCGAAAACGACACCGTTTACGCCGGTCCGGAGCGGCAGCGTAAAGACCTCCTCGGTCGGAATGTTGGCCACAAAGCGGTTGCCTGCGGGGGTATGCTCCGCACCGCCGGCCCAGTAATGTCCCTCCGGCAACTCAACGGTCAGATCGGTCCCCAGCGCGTTTTGGTAGTGCAGGAAACGGAACTGACGGGCATTGAGCCACTCCGTGCGATGAGCGAGCGTGGCAATGTGCTGCTCCCAGCGCTCGGCGGCGCGGCCGTCTCCCTCGACGCGGGCAGCCGCAAACACGGCATCCCACAGGCGATCCACCGCCTCGGCCTCCGGCAGCTCTGGGAACACCTTGCGGGCCCAGGCGGCCGTCGCATAGCCGCCGAGCGACCATTCAAACCGGTTGGCGGTCAGATCGCGGTAATAGGCCTCGAGCCCGACGCCGACCGCACGGTTCCACCGCTGAATACGCCCGACATCCACCCCGCGCAGCAGCTCGGGGTCCTCTCCGATCAGCGACAGCTTGGCTGCGCCGCTTTGGCGCAGCTGCTCGTAATGCGCGGCAGACCAGTCGGGCATGGTGTCGAACACCTCGTCGGCAGCATGCAGATACTTCATGCGGGCGATGGCGTTATCCGAAAACACCGTATCCACCTCGCGGGCTCCGGCGGCATAGGCCTCCTCCGCGCATAGGCGCGCCAGATCGGCACACTCGACCGTAGCCTGCAGAAACAGCGTCTGCCCCGGGCGCAGGTGCACGCCCATATGCACGAGCAGCGCCGCGTATTCCTTCAGCTTGGCCTCATAGTTTTCTACCACAAAAATCCCTCCATACAAAACACACCCGACGGCAGCCACCGTCGGGTGTGTCCGTGTTATTGACCCTTATCCGTTACAACGGACAGATGCAGCTCCTCGAGCTGTGCCGCGTCCACGGAGGCCGGGCAGTCCGTCATCGGCTCGGACATATTCTGTACCTTCGGGAACGCGACCACGTCCCGCAGAGAACCGGCCCCGAGCATCTGCATACACAGGCGGTCAAGCCCGATGCCCATGCCGCCGTGCGGCGGAGCCCCGTAGCGGAAGGCATCCAGCAGATACCCGAACTTCTCGTGCGCCTCCTCGTCGGACAGACCGAGCGCACGGAA
Source organism: uncultured Oscillospiraceae bacterium (assembly GCA_900552225.1). Lineage (GTDB taxonomy): Bacteria > Bacillota > Clostridia > Oscillospirales > Acutalibacteraceae > UMGS1487. The sequence goes on from URYX01000029.1 coordinate 7,043, forward strand.
CATATGCGACTGCAGCTCCGGATCGGTAATGCGGATGGAGCCGCTGCACAGCTCCTCGCCGTTCAGCACCAGGTCATAGGCCTTGGCAAACACCTTTTCGGGTGCGGTGTCCAGATAGGGGATGCATTCGTCCAGCGGTGCCGTAAACGGGTGATGCATGGCATCCCAGTGCTCGGTTTCCTCATTCCACTCAAAGAACGGGAATTGGGTGATCCACAGCAGGTTGTAGCCCTTACGCTCGATACCGAGCTTGGACGCCGCCTCCAGGCGCAGAGCGCCGAGGGTGGTCAGTACATGCTTGCGGACACTGTCCGCAATGAGCAGCACCGCATCTCCCTGCTTGGCCCCGAGGACGGTCAGCAGACTCTGCATCTCCTCCTCGGACAGGAATTTGCCGAAGGAGGAGGCCACGCCTTCCGGCGTCAGGCGCACCCAGGCGAGTCCCTTGGCCCCGATTCCGCGCACCATCTCGGTCAGCTTGTCCATCTCCTTGCGGGAGAGCACGGAGGCCCCTCCCTCGGCCACGATGGCTCCGACCATACCTCCGGCCTCCACGGCCCCGGAAAACACGCCGAAGCCGCAGCCACGCACGGTCTCGCTGACATCCTGCAGCTCCATGCCGAAGCGGGTATCCGGCTTATCCGAGCCGTAGCGGTTCATCGCCTCCGTATAGGTCAGACGCGGCAGCGGCAGCGTAATCTCCGCGCCGAGCACCTCGGAGAACAGCCGCTTCATCAGTCCCTCGCCCATGGCGAGCACGTCCTCTACGTCCACAAACGACATTTCCACGTCGATCTGGGTAAACTCCGGCTGACGGGAGGCACGCTGGTCCTCGTCGCGAAAGCAGCGGGCCAGCTGGACATAGCGGTCCAGTCCCGCCACCATGCAGAGCTGCTTATAGAGCTGCGGCGACTGCGGCAGGGCGTAGAACTCGCCGGGATGCACACGGGAGGGCACCAGGAAGTCGCGCGCCCCCTCGGGGGTGGAGCGAATGAGCATCGGCGTTTCGATCTCCAAAAAGCCGTTTTCGTCAAAATAGTCACGTGCGGTCTTGGCAATCTTGTGGCGCAGCATGAGGTTGCGCTGCAGATCCGGGCGGCGCAGGTCGAGATAGCGGTACTTCAGCCGCAGCAGCTCGGAGGTCTGGCTGTTTTCCACGATATCGAACGGCGGGGTCTCCGCCTTGTTGAGAATGCGCAGCTCGGTCACGGCGATTTCGATGTCGCCGGTCGGAAGCTCGGGATTTTTGGAGGAGCGCTCCCGCACCACGCCCTTGGCCGCCAGCACATATTCACTGCGCACGGAAAACGCCTTTTCAAACACCTCACGCGGCGTATCGCTGTCAAAAGCCAGCTGCGCAATGCCGCTGCGGTCGCGCAGATCCACGAAAATCAGCTGTCCGAGGTCACGCTGCCGCTGCACCCAGCCGCACAGAACGACCTCCTCCCCGATATGAGAGGCCCGCAGCGTCCCCGCGTAGTGCGTCCGCCGCAGCCCCTGTAAGGTTTCTGCCATGATGTATCATCCTTCCTGCGCCCGCGGCGCATCATTACTCCGCGCAATTGCCGAACAGCTCCGCCATCCCGGCCAGCTGCCGGTCCAGCGAGCGGTTATAGAGCGTGGTATACAGACTGTCGTCCAGGGCGACCTCCGCGCTTTCGCCGGTCGCCATATCCTTGAGCTTGGCCCTGCCGCAGGCCAGCTCGTCGTCACCGACCACAATGACCTGCCGCGCACCGAGCTTATCGGCATACTTCATCTGCGCCTTGAGGCCGCGTCCGACCGTATCGCATTCCACGGAGACGCCTCCCTCCCGCAGCCGGGAGGCCATAGCGAAGCAGGCCCGCGCAGCCCGCTCACCCATCGAGGCAAGATACAGCTCACAGACGGGCGGCGCCGGAATTTCCGCACCGCAGGCCTCCATCACCATCAGCAGACGCTCAAGCCCCATCGCGAAGCCGAGCGACGGCAGATGCGGTCCGCCGAGCTCCTCAATCAGTCCGTCATAGCGTCCGCCGCCGCAGACAACCGCCTGCGCACCGAGCGCATCCGACACAAACTCAAACACCGTGCGCGTGTAATAATCGAGACCGCGCACAATCTGCGGATCGACGGTATAGTCGATTCCGGCCTCCTTCAGGCAGGCCTGGACCTCCTCAAAATGAGTCCGGCAGTCATCGCACAGATAGTCGAGAATCACCGGCGCCCCCGCGGCCACGGCGGAGCAGACCGGGGACTTGCAGTCCAGAATCCGCATGGGGTTGCGGTCGAGACGGCCGCGGCAGGTCTCGCACAGCTCCTCCCTGTGCGCCGAGAAATACTCCTTCAGCGCCTCCAGATAGCGGGCACGGCAGGTCGGGCAGCCGATGGAGTTGATGCGCAGCGTCACCCCCGTCACGCCGAAGGTCTTGAGCAGCAGAGCCGCCAGCGAAATCACCTCGGCGTCCGCCGTCGGCGCGGCCGCACCGAAGCATTCGACGCCGAACTGGTGAAACTCCCGCAGACGGCCCGCCTGCGGCTTCTCATAGCGGTAGCAGGAGATAATATACGACGCCTTGACCGGCAGAGCCCCGGCATACAGCCCGCTTTCCAGCAGTGCGCGGGCGGCCCCGGCCGTCCCCTCCGGCCGCAGCGTAACCGAGCGCTCGCCCTTGTCGAGGAAGGTGTACATCTCCTTCTGCACCACATCGGTGGTCTCTCCGACCGACCGATGGAACAGCTCGGTATGCTCAAAGCAGGGGGTCCGCATCTCGCGGTAGCCGAAATCGCGCGCCACCGAGAGCGCCGTCTGCTCAATATATTGCCACTTATAGCTGTCCTGCGGCAACACATCCTGCGTGCCGCGAGGGGCCTTGGTGATCAGCTCCATGGAACATTCTCCTTTTTCTGAAAGTGGGCACCGATCCGCTCCCGCGCCGCTGCCGCAAAACGAAGGGCAGCCCGACGGCTGCCCCCGAAGCTTCCTTTCGACTCCATCAGAGGCGGTGCGGATTGACGATGTTGCGCCAATCCAGGTCGCCGCGCTCCAGACCGCGAATCAGCACCTCCGCGGTCGCAATATTCGTTGCAATCGGGATGTTGCGCGTATCACACAGGCGGAACATATCCATTTCGTTGGGCTCACCCGACTTGTTGTGCATCGGGTCGCGGAAAAACAGCAGCAGATCAATCTCGTCGCAGGCAATGCGCGCGGCAATCTGCTGATCGCCGCCCTGCGATCCGCTCATGTAGCGCGTAATCTGCAGTCCGGTGGCCTCCGCCACCAGCTTGCCGGTGGTACCGGTGGCGCACAGCTGGTGATGACTCAAAATGCCGCAGTAGGCAATGCAGAACTGGACCATCAGTTCCTTTTTGGCGTCGTGTGCGATCAAAGCAATATTCATTCTATTCTCTCCTCCTACCAGGGTTTTCTTCTTTAAGCGGGTTTATCCCATAAAGCGGCAGAGCGGCATCTCCTCGCCGCAAAGGCGCAGAGCAATCCGGTGCAGCGCCTCGTGCGCCGTGCAGTCCGTGGGCAGCGGCTGGCCGTTGGCGCTGGCCAGTGCCACCTGTTCGTCCTCCGGCAGGATTCCGATCAGCTGAAGCCCCGCCATATCGATAATATCGTCCACATCCGGCGTCTTGCCGCGCAGAATGGGAGCCACCCGCAGGCGATTGATGAGCAGCCGCGCAGGCAGCTGCCGCCGGGCCAGCAGCGTGCTGACGATTCCGGCATCGCGGGCGCAGACCAGGTCGGGGGTGGTCACCACCAGGGCCCGATCCGCCGCTGCCACCGCCGTCTCAAAGCCATCCCCGAGACCGGCCGGGCAATCCACAATGACCTCGTCGTAATACCGCGTAAAGCCGCGGCACAGACGCCGCAGGTCCGAGGGAGCGCACAGATCGGAAAGCGAGACCGGCGCCGGGATGACCGACACCCGCTCGCAGATCGGGGAGGGGTAAATCGCGCGAATGGGCTCGCAGCGGCCGGCAAAGACATCCGACAGGTCATAGACCGCCTCGCTGCCGATGCCGAGAATCAGATCCAGACTGCGCAGCCCGGCGTCCCCGTCCAGCAGCAGAACGTTGCGCCCCAGCTGCGCCAACGCACAGCCGAGACCGGCCGAAACCGTCGATTTCCCGACGCCTCCCTTGCCGGAGGTGACCACTGTGATTGTCCCCATGCCGGTTCACTCCCACTATATGAATTCAGTATATCACGTTCTCTCGAAAAAGTAAACAGAAAAAGCAGTGTTTTCCTCCGAAAACTTTCGCGGACCGCCGATCGGGTTCAGTGGAGAAGCTCTCCCTCCGGAGTCGCCTCCACGCCGGACTGCTGTCCGTTAAAATAGGCGTCCATAATCAGGCGGGCCGCCCGTCCGGAGGCCGTGGCCGTCCCGTTTTCCATCAGCACGGCGACGGCAATCTGCGGGTTGTCGGCCGGCGCATAGGCGATAAAGGCCCCGTGATCCGAGCCGCCGTTGCCGGCCTCGGCGGTACCGGTCTTTGCGGCAAAAGTGTAGTCGGCACCGACAAAGAAGCGGGTGGCGGTACCGTTGGAGGCGGTAAGCAGCATTCCCTGCTTGACCGTATCCCACACGTCATCACGCACGTTCATCTGCTCCTCAACCACCGGCTCCACGACGGTCTCGGTACCGTCGTAGGCGATGGTGCTGTGAATCAGATGCGTTTTATAGCGGGTGCCGCGGTTCGCAATGGTGCTGACGTAGGTCGCCAGCTGAATGGGCGTAATCATGTTGTCCGACTGCCCGATGGCGGCCTGCACGCTATCCGCGGGATACCATACGTCGCCCACGGCCGCGCGCGCCTCGGCCCCGGCCAGCAGTCCCGCGCTCTCTCCCACCTCGATCCCGGTTCTGACCCCGAGCCCGAGCTGGCGGCAATACGCGTTCATGCGATCGATGCCGAGCAGCCGTCCCATCTCACAGAAAAAGCTGTTGCAGGATTTTCCGAGGGCATACACCACATTGGCATTTCCATGGTTGGACATACAGTGAATGCGCAGACCCTCATTGCGGAAATAGTCGTACCAGCTGCCGCAATAGAAGGTGTAGTCCTTGGTGATTTCGTTTTCGTTGAGCGCGGCAATCGCCATGGCCGGCTTGAAGGTGGAGCCGGGGGCAAAGCCGCCGTACAGGGCGCGGTTGAACAGGGGGTTGTAGGGCGCGTTCAGCAGCTCCTCATATTGCTCATAATAGGCGGAAATGTCAAAGGTCGGCCAGGAGGCACAGGCCAGCACCGCGTTGCTGCGCACATCCAGCACAACCGCCGCTCCCGATTGGATATCCTTTCCGTCGCCGTAGGGATCCCCCTCGGCGCGCATCCGCAGTCCGACGGAATTCAGCGCCTCCTCCACGGCCTTCTGGAGTGACAGATCCAGCGTGGAGATGACGGTACTGCCGGGCACGGGAGCACGGGTGACCTCCTCGGACAGCACCTGCCCGCTCACATCCTTATACAGCGTCCGTATCCCGGCGGTACCGCGCAGCGCCGATTCCATCGCCTGCTCGATGCCGCTTTTGCCGATGGTGTCGTTGTAGGAGTAGCCGAGCTCTTTATACAGATCGTATTCATCCGCATCCAATAAACCCACCGTACCTATCAGGTGGGCAGCCAGGGTTCCGGTTTTATATTCCCGCACGGGATTCAGCTGCACCTCCACGCCGGAGAGACGGCGGGAGCTCTCCCCGATCTGATAGGAGGTCTCCTTGGAGACGGAGGTGGCAAAGGTATACGGCATATCGGCGGAGAATTCCCGCAGATACATTTCATACTGCACTCCGGCCAGCAGGCGCTGACGCTCTGGGGTATACTCACCGAGCCCGTATCGCTCAACCAGGGCCGCCATGCAGTTTTCCGCCGTGGCATAATCGGCCAGCCGCAGATACTCCTTCAGGCGGCTGACGGCACCGTCCCGTCCCTCCGCAAAGGTATAGGGCTGCGTCTGTGAGATGGGCAGGGTATCGTTCCAGCTCTCTTCCGCGGCAGTCAGCAGCTTCTGCAGCACGGTGATAATGCGGTTTTGCTCGGCGCGCGCCTCCTCCGAGCTGCCGTGCGG
>URYX01000030.1 GCA_900552225.1 uncultured Oscillospiraceae bacterium
CGCTATTCCCGCTGCGGAAGCAGCGGACTCCTGTTGCCCGCCGTCTCGCTCGGTTTCTGGCACAATTTCGGAGACACGTCTCCGTATGAGAATATGAAGCAGCTCTGCTTCACGGCCTTTGACCACGGGATCACGCACTTTGATCTGGCCAACAACTACGGGCCGAACCCCGGCAGCGCGGAGCGGAATCTCGGTCGGATTCTCCGCGAGGAGCTGGGGGCCTACCGGGATGAGCTGATCATCAGTACAAAAGCCGGTTATGATATGTGGAAAGGTCCTTACGGCAACTGGGGCAGCAGAAAGCATATTCTCGCAAGTCTTGACCAAAGCCTGCAGCGCCTGGGGCTCCCCTATGTGGACATCTTCTATCACCATCGCATGGATCCTCAGACACCGCTGGAGGAGACCATGAGTGCGCTTGCACAGGCAGTCACGGAGGGAAAAGCCTTATATGTCGGCCTTTCCAATTATGACGGAGCCTCCCTGGAGCGGGCTGCCCGAATTCTGAAGGAGCTTCACTGCCCGTTCCTCATCAATCAGAACCGCTATTCCATCTTTGACCGGACGATCGAGCAAAACGGCCTGAAGGAAACCGCCGCCCGGCTGCAAAAGGGCATCATCGCCTTCAGCCCTCTGGCACAGGGGATGCTGACCGATCGGTACCTGCACGGGATTCCGGAGGACAGCCGGATCAAAACCGACGGACGGTTTCTGCATGCGGATGACTTGACGGAAAAGCGCCTGCAGCAGATCCGTGCTCTGAACGAGGTGGCCCGCGGCCGCGGACAGACGCTGGCGGAAATGGCGCTCAGCTGGATTCTTCGCGACGGGGTCGTGACCAGCGTTCTGATCGGTGCCTCCAAGCCGTCCCAGATTCTGGACAACATCCAAGCGCTGGACAACACCGCGTTTTCCGAGGAGGAACAGGCTCGGATCGAGCAGATTACAGAGCGGTGATTGATATGCCGGAGCCGCCGGGTGCGGAGCCGACCGAAATGTGCCTCCTCCCCTAAGGACTCCGGGCCGTCTGCCCTGCTGTTTTTCGCCCCGGCACAAAGCCGTATTTTTAAGCCCGTACCGACAGGAAGCGTCGGTACGGGCCTTTTGCCGTTTTGGGGAAGTCGGGAGCTGTCCGTGTCGCTATATCCACCACGCGGGGGTCAAATCTCCCAGGGTGACGATTTTTTCGTTCTCGCAGTCCAGCATAACCTCCACAGAGCGGTAATCCTCCGGCATGAGCTGTGCCATAAGCTCTCGGCAGGCCCCGCAGGGCGGCATGGCCTTGCCGTTTCTATCCATCGCAATCACCCTCCGCACTGCATCCTCTCCATGGGTAATCATGCTGAAAATGGCATTGCGCTCGGCACAGATTCCCAATGAACATGCCGTATCCACACAAACTCCAACATATATTTTACCGGACACGGATTCTACGGCTGCGGAAACTCCGCCCGCTTCGATCCTTTCGGAAACGTCCCGTGGCTTTAACACCTGCCGGACGGCATGATATAATTTCTGCCATGTTGGGTCCATGGATATCCTCTCCTTTATCCCGAAACTGCGCGCCGTTTATCACCCGTCCCGGGGTCACAGCAGCAGCGCCGGGAATTTTCCGCGCAGGAAATGACGGTATTCCGGGTGCTGCTCCGCCGCCGCGTATTCCTCCCGGATATTGCTTCTCAGCCACATGAGCATGGGCTCCCACAGCGCTTCGTACCGCAGAACGGTAATCTTTCCCTCCCGCTCGGCCTGCAAAATTGCCTCATACGCATCCGGCACGAATTCCGCCCCGGTCACCCCGACCGGGCGGCTGCTGGCCGCCGCATCGGGGATGGACAGCGAAAATCCGGAATCCTCGAGATGCTCCGCCCGATAGATATAGCCCGAGACACCCCGATAGGTATCCGCCAATGCATCGGGGTAATATTCCTCCAGACGCAGCCGGCCGTCAGACTCAAAGCCGTAGGGCCCCCACTTCTCCCATACACCGTCCCAGGCAAAGCCGGTTTCTCTCGCGTATTTTTCCACGGCATTCGACAGGTAAACCAGCACGTTTTCCCGTTTGGTCGAAGCATAGACCAGCGGTACCCCGTGGTTGGAAATATGCGGCTTCAGCACCCGAAGTCCGCCGACCGGAGATGCATGATAATACACGGTGCAGTCCCTCCCATTTTACATTTTGTGCTCTACAGTATACCATAGTCTTCTGCCGTTGTCACCCCCCGCCCGCTGCTTTTTGGGATTTGTCAATTCCTGTTTGTATAATTCATATTCAATATCCAATACGTATATAAAAATCAAAAATGGAATCCATAACGATGGCCTTGCCATTGAAAACGGCAGCATCTTGTGCTACAAAACCGTCAGACAAAAGGCTTCGGGGCCGCGCAGGCCCTTACAGAGAACGGGAGTTTCCCGAAAATGACGGCTGCCGCAGGGCGGCTTTTCAAAAGTCTTGCAGTTAGTCTTCGCCAACCAACAAGGTGCCGTATCCGGGGTGCTGGCCGGGGCGGCGGGGCCGGCACCCCGGGCCGTTGTGGTCAATATTGCCTGCGGGCCGGACACGCGGTGCTGCCGCATGAGCGGGTATGCCCACTGGTATAACCTCGATCTGCCCGAGACGATTGCCGTGCGGAAAAGGCTGATGCCGGAGGACGGCACCGTTTCACAGATTGCCATGTCGGCCATGGAGGACTGGGGGCCGGCCGTGGAGGAACGGGATGCTCCGGCGCTGGTCATCATCGAGGGACTGACCATGTATCTGTCGGAGGCGGAGGTGCGGCACATCTTCGCCGTGATTGCCGGGCGGTTTGACCGGGCGGCCGTACTCGTGGAGGCGATGAATCCGACGGTGGTCCGGCACTTTAAGGAAAAATCCATTGAGGGCAGTCACGCCCAATTCACATGGGGCGTCAAGAACGGGGCGGCGCTCGCCTTTTGGATTTCTTTGTGAAGCATTTCCGTCCACGGCCGGATCAGCTCTGCGTCTGCTTCCCCCCCCGCGCCCAGGCGGCATCGGTCAGGCGGCAGGCCAACAGACCGAGCCCCGCCCCGAGCAGGGCACCCGCCAGGACATCCGTCGGATAATGTACATACAGATACAGCCGCGAAAACGCCACCAGCACGGCAAACACCATGGCCGGGATACCGACGGAGCGCTTGCGGAGCAGGAGCACGGTGGCCGCCTCAAAGGAGGCCAGCGTATGCCCCGACGGGAACGAATAGTCGCGGAGCCGGTCGATCAGCAGCGATACCTCCGCCAGATCGTAGGGGCGAATCCGCGCGATCAGCGGCTTCATCAGCAGATTTCCGAGCAAAAGCCCCATGAGAAGCGCCGCCGCCATGGACACTCCGGTGCGCCGCGTCCTGCGGAGGCAGAGCAGCAGGGCCGCCAGGGCAATCCACAGAATTCCGTTGTCCACCGGCCGGGAAATCCACGGCATCACCGCATCCAAAAAGGGACATCCCAACGTATGGCGGATCCAGTCCAGAATTGAAAGCTCCCAATGATTCATGAGCGCAGCTCCTTTCCCCTCCCCTGCGTCAGCGGCAGCAGCCACCGATCCAGGCGCGGCAGCAGCAGGGTGATGGTCAGCAGCTTCACCGTCCCCATCAGGAAGAACTCCGGCAGCCGCGCCGTCAGCAGCACAAGGTAAGAGGATTTGGCGATGGTATAGACCCACAGCGTGTTCAGCAGCAGCGTCCCCACCACCTGGGAATAGGCGACGGCGAGGCAGGCTCTCGACAGGCGGTACCCCTTTTGGAAGCACAGGCCGTAGACAAGCCCCGTCAGGGTGGCGGTCAGGGTAAAGCCGGGGTGATAGGCCCCGATCGGAAAGAGCAGAGCGCCGATCAAATCGGACAGTCCGCCGCACAGAGCGCCGCCGACCGGGCCGAAATAGCGGCCGGCCAGCACCACCGCCACAAAGGCAAAGCTGAATTTGGTTTTCAGCTGTGAAAACGACAGAAACCGGGACAGCACCACCTCAATGGCAATCAGCAGTGCAAGCGTAATGAGAGCGCGCAGACGCGCCTCTCCCTTTTTCGGAAACATCATAAAAAAGCCCTCCTATCGGGCTATGCCACGATAGGGGGTCCTATCATGTCACAGCGGGATGCGGACCGTGTACCGCAAGGGGGTTCCCCTTTTCGTCCGCGCGGCAAACTCCCCGTCCGCGCAACACTTGACGCACACCGTCCTACTCTGTTTACATTCGATTGATTTATTTGTGATTTATACAGTATGTAGTTTACAGGAAATTCCGTGTACCCGGTCGGCTTACCAAGCCGGGCAATCCACCGGCATGGTGGCCGAGGCGTTCAGAGCCATTCCGGCCGTATGGCCGGCCAGCCATTCATAATAGGCCTGCGCCCCGATCATGGCGGCATTGTCGCCGCACAGCGACAGCGGCGGCATAAACAGGTGATAGCCCCGCGCGGCGCACTCACGCTCCATCCGCCGCCTCAGCTCGCGGTTGGCCGAAACACCGCCCGCCAGCACCACGGTACGCATTCCGGTCTGCTCCGCGGCCGCCAACGTATGGCTGCACAGCATGCCGACCACGCGATCCCGGAAGGAGGCGCACAGGTCCGCCCGGTTCAGCTCCTCCCCGACCTGCTCCGCACGGTGCAGGCGGTTGATGACCGCGGTCTTCAGTCCGGAAAAGCTGAAGTCAAACGGGCTCCCCTCCACGGTCGGCTCCGGAAATCGAAAGGCCTGCGGGTCGCCGGTCTCCGCCAGAGCATCCAGCGCAATGCCGCCCGGATAGGACATTCCCATCGCCCGCGCCGCCTTATCGAAGCATTCTCCGGCGGCGTCGTCGCGGGTCCGGCCCAGGATGCGGTACTGCGTGTAGTCCTCCACCAGCACAATATGACTGTGTCCCCCGGAAGCAATCAGGCAGAGAAACGGCGGCTGAAGCTCCGGATGCGCCAAATAGTTGGCGGCCACATGCCCGCGCAGATGGTGCACGGGAATCAGCGGCTTTCCGGTGGCCAGCGCCAGGCCCTTGGCGAAATTGACGCCCACAAGCAGCGCGCCGATCAGCCCCGGAAATGCCGTCACGGCAATGGCATCCACCTCGCGCACCGTCATTCCGGCCTGCGCCAGCGCCTCCCGCGTCACCCCCGAAACCGCCTCGGCATGGCGGCGGCTCGCAATCTCCGGCACAACGCCGCCGTACAGGCGATGCTCCTCCACCTGCGTCGCAACGACGCCGGCGCAGAGGGCCCGTCCGTCCTCCACCACGGCCGCTGCCGTTTCATCGCATGAGGATTCCAACGCTAAAATTTTCACAGAGACTCTCCTTCTCCGAGCACCGCGCGATAGAGGAGTGCATCCTCCGTCGGCTCCCGGTAAAACTGCGGGCGGCGGCCGCACGGCTCAAAGCCGGAGGAGGCATACAGTGCCTGCGCGGCCTCGTTGGAGGCGCGCACCTCCAGAAAAAGCTGCGCCGCACCGCGCTCGGCAGCCTGCCGCTTCAGTGCCTCCAGCAGCCAGGAGGCCACCCCCTGCCGCCGCGCGGCAGGCGCCACAGCCACATTGGCCACCGAGGCCTCATCTGCCGCCACAAAGCAGCCGGCATAGCCGAGCGCCGCGCCCTCCGGACCTTCGGCCACCAGGAACAGCGCCGCGTCGTTATGCAGCTCGTCCTCCAACGCCTCCTCTGACCAGGGGTCGGCAAAGCATATCTGCTCAAGCCGCGCCAGCTGCTCCACGTGCTGCTCCCGCATCGGTACGACGGAAAACGGCGGAAGCAAATGCTCCAGCTCCCGGTCGATGGCCTCCGCCGCCTGCTCGTAGGTCTCCAGATCCCCGCCGAACGGGTCCGGAACCCCGAGCACCGTGAGCTTGTCCGCCGCAATACCCGCCGACAGCAGCACCTGACGGTGCCCCTCGGTCATCACGACAATCCGGTCTGCGGCATCGCAGGCATACCGTGTCAGCGGTGTCGCGCGGTGGCCGGACAAATCGATGCCGCGCTCCCGCAGCACCTCGACGGCCAGATCCGTCGCGGTATCTCCCGGAAACGCGGAGATGCCCGCGCTGTGCACCGTCAGCGGGAGCCCGCGGGCGGCCGCCTTGGCCCGCAGCAGCGCCTCGGCCATCGGACTGCGGCAGGTGTTGCCGGTACACACGCACAGTATATGAGTCGGTACCTTCATGCCGACGCCTCCTTGTCTGCCCGTGCTTTACGCCTGCTCACGGTTCGCTTCGTGCTCAATGCCGTCAAACAGGGCATCCATCCACGTTCCTTCAAACAGCTCCACGGCGCCCTTGTCGCAGGCGGCCGCCAGCTTCGGCTGAATCGGCAGCTCCGCCGTATAGGGGATGTGCTCCCGCGCCGCCAGCTCCTCGGCCTGCGGCTTGCCGAACAGATCGTGGTGCTTGCCGCATTCGTCGCATTCAAAGTACGCCATATTCTCGACGAGGCCCCATACCGGAATATACATCAGATCCGCCATGTTGACCGCCTTCTGCACCACCATGCCGACCAACTCCTGCGGGGAGGTGACGATCACGATCCCGTCCACCGGCAGCGACTGAAACACCGTCAGCGGCACATCGCCGGTTCCGGGAGGCATATCGACGAACAGATAGTCCACGTCTCCCCACACCACGTCCGTCCAGAACTGCTTGACCGTCGAGGCGATCACCGGGCCGCGCCATACCACCGGATCCGTATCGTTCGGCAGCAGCAGGTTGATGGACATCACCTTGATTCCCGTCTTGGATTCCACGGGGAACAGGCCGGAGTCGTTGCCGGTGGCCTTCTCCCGCAGTCCGAAGGCGCGGGGAATCGACGGGCCGGTAATATCCGCATCCAGAATCGCGGCCTTATAGCCTCTCCGCTGCGCGGTCACGGCCAGCAGCGAGGTCACCATCGACTTGCCGACGCCTCCCTTGCCGCTGACAACGCCGATGACGTGGCGAATACGGCTGCCCTCGTGCGGCTTTTCCCAAAAATCCGTGCGCCGCCCCTGTACCTCCTCGCAATGAGAGGCGCAGTGGGAGCAATCGTGATTGCAATCACTCATGAAAATCCTTCCTTTCCGGAGTTTCCTGTAATATAGTATTGTACCACGGTGCCCTGTAAAATGCAACCGTTTGAAACGGTTGCATTTTACAAAATTTTATGGTATGCTGATGTTACAGGCTTTAAGAAAATCGCGCGGAACGGGCATCCTGCCGTCTGTCCGGGCTGCGCGATACACTTAGGATAGCCGACAGTGACATACTGACAGGAGGGAATACTGCCATGCAGAAACGGATGCTCTTGATTATGAACCCTATGGCGGGACAAAAGCGGGCCGCGCGGTATCTGGCGGACATACTGCGCATTTTCGGAGAGGCGGAGTACGAATGTACCGTCCACATGACCCGGGCCCGCGGCGACGGCCGCGCGGTGGCATGCGCCCGGGCGGCGGATTTTTCCCTCATTGTCTGCATCGGCGGTGACGGCACGCTGAACGAGGTGCTTTCCGGGCTGGTGGAATCGGGGGCCGATACCCCGATTGGCTACATTCCGGCCGGCAGCACCAACGATTTTGCCTCCAGTCTCGGACTCTCGCGCAACATGCTGCAGGCCGCCCGCGATATCGTCGGGAGCACGGCCTGTCCGCTCGATATCGGGCGCTTTAACGGCCGTATTTTTTCCTATGTGGCTTCCTGCGGGGCCTTTGCCAAAACCTCCTATTCCACCCCGCAGGCCAACAAAAACGCGCTGGGACATCTGGCCTACATTCTGGAGGGCATCAAGGATGTCGGCAACCTGAAGCAGATTCACCTGCGTGTTCAGCCCGACAATGTGCCTCCTGTGGAGGGAGAGTTTATTCTGGCCGCCGTCAGCAACGCCACCTCGATCGGCGGTGTATTGACGCTGGATAAGCAGCGCGTCAGCATGCACGATGGTAAGCTGGAGCTTCTGCTGCTGCGGTATCCGAAGAATCTGTGGGAGCTGAGCCGGATTGTCGCCTCTCTGCAAAACCAAAAATATGACGATCCGCTGGTTACCTTTGTCTCGGCCGAGCGGTTTCACCTGACCATGGGCGCGGAGACTCCGTGGACGCTGGACGGCGAATTCGGCGGCGCCTATACCGAAGCTGATGTGGAGGTCTGCCCCTCGGCGGTACGCTGGATGCTCGGCAAGCCGCACGTGACGGAGGCGCTCTCCTCCGATCCGGCCTGAGACGGCAGAACAAACATGGATGCGAAGCTCAAAACCTGTCCTATGATATACGGCGCTTCGGGAGGAGAAACTATGTCGATTTTAAGCGATGCTCATGCCATCACAGAGGCGGCGCTCGCGGCCGCTCAGCCGGATACGGCCGTGGAAAAGGCGCTCGCCGGGCTGCCGGCCTACTCCGGCCGGCTGGTACTGATTGCGGTCGGCAAGGCGGCGTGGCAGATGGCGGCGGCCGCTGTCCGCCGATTGGGAGACAGGGTCTCCGGTGGTGTTGTCATCACCAAGTATGCCCACTCCATGGGTTCCATCGGAAGCCTTGCCATTTACGAAGCGGGGCATCCCGTACCGGACGAGAATTCCTACCGGGCAACCCGGGCCGCCATCGACGCGGTTACGGTTCTGACAGAGGATGATCTGGTGCTGTTTCTGCTGTCCGGCGGCGGCTCCGCGCTCTTTGAAAAGCCGTTGATTTCCGCAGAGGAGCTGGCGGACATTACCGGACAGCTGCTGGCCTGCGGTGCGGACATCACCGAGATCAACACGCTGCGGAAGCGCTTCTCCGCCGTCAAGGGAGGCCGATTTGCGCAGCTCTGTGCGCCGGCCCAGGTGTTCTCCGTGGTCCTTTCGGACGTTTTGGGGGATCCTCTGGATATGATCGCCTCCGGCCCGGCCTACCCCGACAGCTCCACCTCGGAGCAGGCCCTGTCCGTTGCGGGCAAATACCGGCTGCGCATGAGCGACCGGGCCCGGGAACTGCTGCGGGAGGAAACACCCAAGGAGCTGTCCAACGCACAAAGCGTGATTACCGGCTCGGTCCGCCAGCTCTGCGCCGCCGCCTCCGAAGCGGCCCGCACCTTGGGATATCGGCCCGTGGTGCTGTCCGATTCCCTGTGCTGTACCGCACACGACGCCGGCAGCTTTCTGGCGTCGATAGCCCGCTACTCTGCCGATACCGAAGAATCCCTGGCCTTTATTGCCGGCGGCGAAACCGTGGTTCATCTGACCGGTCACGGCTTGGGCGGCCGGAACCAGGAGCTGGCGCTGGGCGCCGCCAAGGGGATTGCCGGACTGAGGGATACCCTGATTTTCTCCGTGGGCTCCGACGGAACCGACGGCCCGACGGATGCGGCGGGCGGCTGGGTAGACGGCCGCACCGTGGAGCGCTTGTCGGAAAAGGGAATCTCCCCGGATGCCGTGCTGCAGGAGAATGACGCCTATCACGCATTGCAGGCAGTGGACGGCCTGATTATGACCGGGCCCACCGGCACCAACGTCAACGATCTTTCCGTGCTTCTGATCAAGCGATAACCGCTGCGGCGGCGGAATGCCCGTATCAGCGATAAAAAAGCAGACACCCACCAAGCGGTAGGTGTCTGCTTTTTTCTGCATCGTCTCTCCGGCTGCGGAAACACAGCCGCACATGACCTGCTTACTCAGATCAGCTCGATGATGGCCATCTCGGCGGCATCGCCGCGGCGGGCCCCGATCTTGATGATGCGGGTATAGCCGCCCTTGCGGTCTGCGTACTTCGGCGCGATTTCGTCAAACAGCTTCTTGGAAACCGCTTCCTTCGTCACGAAGGAGTACACGAGGCGCTTGTTGGCAAGCGTCGGCTCCTTGGCAATGGTAATCATCTTTTCCGTCATCGCGCGAACTTCCTTCGCACGGGTCACCGTCGTTTCAATGCGTCCCTTCTCAAGCAGGAAGGTCACCATAGCGCGCAGCATCGCCATACGCGAAGCGGTAGGACGGCCAAGCTTTCTGGTTCCGGGCATATGAATTCAACTCCTTTTTGCTTCGTCGAAATATGAGGTTGCACAGGCACCCTCTGCTTATTCTTCTTCCTTCATCAGCTCAAGGCCCAAGGATTCCAGCTTGTGGATAACCTCCTCGAGCGACTTGCGGCCGAGATTGCGTACCTTCATCATATCCTCTTCGGTCTTATGAGTCAGGTCATCTACCGTGTTGATGCCGGCACGCTTCAGGCAGTTGAACGAACGGACGGACAGATCCAGCTCCTCGATCGTCGTCTCGAGCACCTTTTCCTTGCCCTTGTCGTCCTTCTCTACCATAATGGAGTCGCCCGCATACGTTTCGCCGGACAAATCCACAAACAGGTTCAAATGCTCCATCAGCACCTTCGCCGCCAGCGCTACCGCTTCCTGTGCGCAGATGGTGCCGTTGGTCCAGACCTCCAGCATCAGCTTGTCATAGTCGGTAATCTGTCCCACACGGGTGTTTTCCACCGTATAGTTCACCTTGCGCACCGGCGTATAGATCGAATCCACCGGAATCACGCCAATGACCGCTTCCATCTGCTGCTTGTTGCGATCCGCAGGCACATAGCCGCGTCCCTTATCCACGGTAATTTCCATATACAGGCGGGCGCCCTCACCGAGCGTCGCGATATACATATCCGGTTCCAGGATCTCCACTTCGCTGTCGCATTTGATGGAGCCGGCCGTCACAATGCCGGGGCCTTCCGCCTCGATATACACCGTCTTCGGGCCGTCGCCGTTGATCTTCAGTACCAATCCCTTGATGTTCAGAATGATCTCGGTAACGTCCTCCTTGACACCGGGAATCGTGGAAAACTCATGCAGGATGCCGTCGATCTTGATCGAAGTCACTGCCACGCCGGGAAGCGACGACAAAAGCACGCGCCGCAAGCTGTTGCCGAGCGTCGCACCGTAGCCGCGCTCCAACGGCTCAACCGTAAATTTTCCGTACGTTCCGTTTTCTGCCAAATCAACGGCTTCTATTCTGGGCTTCTCAATCTCAATCATGCAAAAGCCTCCTTATCAGTCGTCGGACACCGCACGGCAGGCTTCCCGCCGTGCGGTATCTCGCAAAATGTGTATTCGGATGTCGCCTGCAGGTATGACTGCCGTCATACTGCCGACAATTACTTGGAATACAACTCGACGATGAGAGTCTCCTCGATCGGCAGATCAATGTCCTCGCGATTCGGCATCGCGACCACCTTCGCCGTCATCGTGTTGCGATCCAGATCCAGCCACTGCGGCACCGGACGGGAAGCCGTAGACTCCAGCACGCCCTTGATCAGATCCAGCTGACGACTGTTTTCCTTCAGAGCCACCGTCTGTCCCACCTTCACGAGATAGGACGGAACATTGACCTTCTTGCCGTTGACCGTCACGTGGCCCTGCAGCACCAGCTGACGGGCCTGCGCGCGGGAGGAACCGATGCCCAGACGATAGGCCACGTTGTCCAGACGGGACTCGAGCAGACGGAGCAGGTTTTCACCGGTCACACCGGGCATCTTCTCGGCCTTCTCGAAATAACGGCGGAACTGGCCTTCCAGAACACCGTAGTAACGACGGGCAAACTGCTTGGTACGCAGCTGCTTGCCGTACTCGGACACCTTCTTGCGGCCCTGGCCATGCTGACCGGGCGCATAGGCACGGCGATCCAAAGCACACTTCTTCGTGTAGCAGCGTTCGCCCTTCAAAAACAGTTTCTGTCCTTCACGGCGGCAGAGTCTGCACACCGCACCGGTATATCTTGCCATATTCGTTACACCTCCTGATTATACGCGTCTTCTCTTGGGAGGACGGCATCCGTTATGCGGAACCGGAGTCACATCCTTGATCATCGTGACATCCAGACCGGCGGCCTGCAGCGCACGAATCGCCGCTTCACGGCCGGCACCGGGACCCTTCACATACACTTCCACCGTCTTGAGTCCGTGCTCCATCGCCGCCTTGGCCGCGGTCTCGGCCGCGGTCTGAGCTGCATACGGAGTGGATTTACGGGATCCGCGGAAACCGAGCTCGCCGGCGCTCGCCCAGGAAAGAGCGTTGCCCTGCGTATCGGTAATCGTAACAATCGTGTTGTTGAACGTAGACTGGATATGTGCGGCTCCACGCTCAATGTTTTTGCGTTCTTTACGGCGACGGGTCGTAGCGCCCTTCTTTACCGTTTGTTTAGCAGCAGCCATTCTTATCCCTCCTACTTACTTCTTCTTGTTCGCGATGGTCTTCTTCGGGCCCTTACGGGTACGGGCATTGGTCTTGGAGCGCTGTCCGCGCACCGGAAGCCCCTTGCGGTGACGCAGACCGCGATAGCTGCCGATTTCGATCAGGCGTTTGATATCAAACGCCACATCGCGGCGCAGGTCACCTTCCACCGTGTAGTGGTGGTCGATGTACTCACGCAGCTTGGAAACGTCATCCTCCGACAGGTCACGAACACGGATGTCCGGGTTGACTCCGGTCGCCGCCAGAATGTCGCTGGAAGATTTACGGCCAATGCCGTAAATGTAGGTCAGGCCGATCTCAATGCGTTTGTCTCTGGGCAAATCCACGCCAGCAATACGCGCCATAATGATTCCTTCCTTTCGGTCACACGGGGTACCCCCGCGCCAGTGTTACAAGCCGCTGAGCGATCAGCCCTGACGCTGCTTGTGCTTCGGGTTTTCGCAGATCACCATCACGCGGCCTTTGCGCTTGATGATCTTGCACTTCTCACAGATTTTCTTGACAGAAGGTCTGACTTTCATAAGGTTACCTCCTCGGCGTCATACGCCTTTCGTTGTGTGTCTTCTCCGGTCCTCCGGAAAATGCTTACTTACTGCGCCATGTGATACGGCCCTTGGTCAGGTCATAGGGAGACATCTCCAATGTGACCTTATCCCCCGGCAGGATACGAATGAAGTTCGTCCGCAATTTACCGGAAATATGCGCCAGTACGCGCAGCTCAATCTGCGAATAGTCGGCGTCCACCAGCCCGCAGCCGCTCTTTGCGGTAAACATCCTGCGCAGTTGTTTGCCCATGGGCTGCCGCACCGGGATGTTCTGCAGGTTCGGCTCGGACGAGGAGATAC
>URYX01000031.1 GCA_900552225.1 uncultured Oscillospiraceae bacterium
CAAGGGATTCGAACCCTCGAAACGCTTTTGACGTTTACACGATTTCCAATCGTGCGCGCTCGACCAACTACGCGACTTCTCCCTGTTTTCGGAGGCCCCGCGGCGGTCATTCCGGCGGGACTTATCTATTATAGCGGGAAGTTCGGCAAAAATCAAGGGGAAAATCCAAAAAATCCGCAAAATTCAGAAAAAACCGTGAAATCGGGAAATCCCCGGACTGCTTCGGGAAATTTCGGAGCAGCGGCCATGCCGAAGGCCGGAGGGATTCGGACACGGCCTCCTTTGAACAGCACGGGGACTTTTGACAGCCTGCAATTTGCTGGTTGTATAATCTATTCATCGATATATAAATGATATATAAATATAAGTCAATTCCCGTGGAGAATTTCCTCATAGCGGGCATAGGCTCGTTCGACGGCATCCTCCCAGGAGAGGTACAGCGTTTGCCCGGCGCGGGCCCCGACCGTTTGCAGCACGGAGGGCGTTGCGCAGGCCTTCCACAGCACCTCGGCGCAATCTGCGGCATTTTCCTCCGTCAGAAATGCGTTTTCGCCGTCCACGGCCCCCTCGGCGGCACAGCTTCCCCGTGCCAGCAGGGAGGGACAGCCGCAGGCGGCCGCCTCCTTAACGACAATGCCGCAGGTGTCATAGGTGGAGGGAAACAGAAACAGATCGGCCAGTGTGTAATAGACGCGCAGCAGCTCGCGGTCGTTGACGGTGCCGGCAAAGATAGCCTCGTCGGCCAGCCCCTTTTCCTGCGTATAGCGGATGATTTCGTCAAGGTCCAGTCCTCCGCCGACCATCAGCAGACGAAACGGCAGGCCGCGCCGCTTCAGAATACGCAGGGCATCCAAAAACAGGCGGATATTTTTATACCACATCATCCGGCCGACAAACAGGAACACCAGGCAGTCGTCCGGAATGCCGTATTGCCGGCGCAGGGCGGCCGCAGCCCCGGCATCGGCGGCCCCGAAGGCAAAATCCGTGCCGTTTTCCATGACGCGGCATTCTCCCCGGTAGCCGATGGTGCGCAGAGAGCTCTCACAGGCCTTGGTGACCGTCCACACCTCGTCTGCCTGATTGATATTGTGCAGGATAAACTGGGTGGCGGCCTCCCGCAGCGCACGCGAGGAGAGCCGGGCTTCAAAGTCGATTTCAAAGCGGGAATGGTAGGTCAGTACGACGGGAATCTGCCCCCGCAGATTGATGTTGTGTGCCAGAACGGAGGAGGCAAACGGAGCGTGCACATGAATCAGATCGAAGTGCTTGCGGCGCAGCTCCAGAAGCGTGACAGGCGAAAACGGATTGCCCGCTCGGTAGTTGACGCGTCCGCCGAGGCCGATGGAGGAATAGCGAAAGACGGGAAACGGATAATGGTCCTCCACACCGCGGTAGGCGGGGGTGACCACGGTGACGTCACAGTGCTTTTCATGCAGCACGGAGGCGTAGTTTTTGACGGTCTGGGCGACGCCGTCGATCATCGGCGGGAAGGAATCGTTGAATTCTCCGATCCGGTAGCGCATACTGAAAATCCACATCCTTTTTCACGGTGAGAGAGCCTCTCACGGGCAGGAAAGGCCATATTCCGGTGTGAAACCGGGTACGTTCGGAAGGACAGAGCGTGTCTGTCTGCCCCTCTATTATACGGGAGACCGTCGGAATATGCAAGCCTGTTTTGCCGTAAAATTTATTTTGTGAAACCCGTTTGCAAGCGCCGTAAAATATGCTATACTGTTACGGGAAAAGGGCGCGGAGGACGGCTCCGCGTAAGACGGCAGACAAAGGAGGAGACACTATGGCGACCGCCTATACCGTTACACTGCAGCAGATTATCGACGAGCTGGGCTTTACGGCGGAATATCTGCCGCACGATGCGTCGGAAATCCGCATTCATTGCTGCGACGTGAACCGTCCCGGCCTGGCACTCGGCGGCTATATGGATTATTTTGACAACGAGCGTATCCAGGTGCTCGGCAAGAGCGAGCGGGGGTATTTGGAATATCTGGAGCCGGAGGTGCGCGCCGAGCGCATTGACCGCTTCGTGGCACAGCAGCCGCCCGCCATCGTTGTGGCGCGTGAGCTGGATATTTTTCCGGAAATGGAGGAATGCTGCCGCAAATTCGGGGTGGCCCTGCTGCGCACGGCGGAGAGCACGTCCTCCTGTATGGCGGCGCTGATCGCCTATCTGAATGTGCAGCTGGCTCCGCGGATTACCCGCCACGGCGTGCTGGTGGAGGTATACGGAGAGGGTATCCTGCTGATGGGCGACAGCGGCATCGGAAAGAGCGAGACGGCCATTGAGCTGGTCAAGCGCGGCCACCGCCTGATTGCGGACGATGCGGTGGAGATTCGCCGCGTTTCCTCCAAAACGCTGGTCGGGTCCTCGCCGGCCAACATCCGGCATTTCATTGAGCTGCGCGGAGTCGGCATCGTCAATGCGCGTCGGATCTTCGGTATGGGCGCGGTCAAGATGACCGAGAAAATCGACATGGTGGTGCAGCTGGAGCCCTGGAATTCCGAGAAGGTATACGACCGGATGGGGATGGACAACGAGTACATGGAGATTCTCGGAATCTCGGTGCCCAAGCTGACCATTCCGATCAAGCCGGGGCGGAATCTGGCCATCATCATTGAAGTGGCGGCGATGAACAACCGTCAGAAGAAGATGGGCTATAACGCGGCGGAGGAGCTGCTGCATAATCTCGGAATGGAAAGCGAACACTCCCACAAGGCGCCGGCGCCCGACTGGGATCAATTTTAGGAGGGACAGAGTATATGTATCGGATCGGTATTGATATCGGCGGCACGTTTGTAAAGGCGGGCGTTGTGGCGGAGGATTACAGCATTCTGGGGAGAGCCTCCCGCCCCACGGGGATCGGACGGCCCCTGGAGACCGTGATTGACGACATTGCGGGCACGGCCCGGGATGCCGTTGCGGCGGCGGGACTGACGATGGAGAACATCGCCGTTGTCGGAGCCGGATGCCCGGGCACCTGCAATCCGGATACGGGCGAGGTGGAGTATTCCAACAACCTGCGCTTTGAAAATGTTCCGCTGGTGACCGAGCTGAGCCGACGCCTCGGCAAGCCGGTGTACATCCAGAACGATGCCAATGCGGCGGTGCTCGGAGAGGCGCTGGCCGGCGCGGCGCGCGGTGTGAAAAACTGCGTGGTGGTGACGCTCGGAACGGGTGTCGGAGCCGGAGTGCTGATCGACGGCAAAATATTCAGCGGTGCGAACTTCGCGGGAGCGGAGCTCGGACACACGGTCATCAAGATGGACGGCGAGGAGTGCACCTGCGGCCGTTACGGCTGCTGGGAGGTCTACGCCTCGGTGACGGCGCTCATCCGCCAGACCAAGCGGGCCATGGCGGAATTCCCCGAAACCAGAATGTGGGAGGTATCCCCTATGATTGACGACGTCAACGGACGCACGGCGTTTGATGCCATGCGTCTCGGAGATTCGGTGGCTTCGCGTGTGGTAAAGCAGTATATCCGCTATATTGCCTGCGGGCTTGTGGATATCATCAACACCTTCCAGCCGGAGATGCTGTGCATCGGCGGAGCCATTTCCAAGGAGGGGGAGACCCTGCTTGCGCCGCTGCGGGAGTATGTGGAGAAGGAGCGCTACAGCAAGCACTCCAAGCGTCAGACCGAGCTGCGGCGTGCGCTGCTCGGCAACGATGCGGGTATCATCGGAGCGGCCTTCCTGGACACCATGGAGCATTAACGGGAATCCCGATTTTTCGGAAAGGAGCGGAATGCGGTGGCACGGGAAACGCTGAAACGGGCGCTGGAGCGTATCGGCGGAACGGCGGAGGAGCATCGGCCGCTCAGCACGGCGACCACCTTTCGCATCGGTGGCGCGGCGGAGCTGTTTGTCGAAGTACCGCCGCAGGCGGCCGCGGAGGCCGTGCGTCTGCTGACGGAGGAGGGGCTGCCGGTTCTGTGGATCGGGCGCGGCTCCAACCTGCTCGTCGGCGACGGCGGAGTGACGGGAGCCATGGTACGGCTGACCGGCGTGCCGGAGGAGCTCCGGCGGGACGGGGAGACCGTCACGGCCGGGGCCGGCTGCTCGCTGTCGGCGCTCTGCCGCGCGGCGCGGGAGGCCGGGCTCGCGGGGCTTGAGTTTGCCTTCGGTATTCCGGGGACGGTCGGCGGAGGCGTCTACATGAACGCGGGGGCCTACGGCGGCGAGCTGCGGCAGGTGCTGGAATCTGTCGAGGTGCTGCGGCCGGACGGCTCGGTCTGCCGTCGGACGGCGGAATCGCTGCAGCTCGGCTATCGGCACAGTGCGCTGATGGAGGAGGGAGGCGTGGTGCTTTCGGCTGCCTTCCGCCTGACGCCGGATGCTCCGGCAGCCATCGGGGCGCGCATGGAGGAGCTCATGGCGCGGCGGCGCGAAAAGCAGCCGCTCGAATACCCCAGCGCCGGCAGCTTCTTCAAGCGGCCGGAGGGGCATTTTGCGGGGGCGCTGATTGAGCAGTGCGGACTGAAGGGATACCGGGTCGGGGACGCACAGGTCAGCGAAAAGCACGCGGGCTTTGTGGTAAACCGGGGCCGGGCCACCTGTGAGCAGGTGTGCCGCCTGGCGCAGGAGGTGCGCACACGGGTCTGCGGCGAGACGGGCGTGACGCTGTGCCCCGAGGTGCGGTTGATCGGGGCGCACTGGCCGTGGGAGAAGTGACCGGGACGGGCCGGCACAGTGAGCAAAGGAGGCGGACAGGTGTCCTTTTCGGGTGAGATTAAGCGTATGCTGGCGGCCGAGCTGCCGCCCCAGGCCTGCTGCCGTGCGGCTATGCTGTATGCGCTGCTGGAATGCGGCCGCGGCTTCTCCGAGCGCGAGCTTTCCTTCCAGACGGAATATCCGGAGGTGGCCGCGCTGTATGAGAGCCTGCTGGTGACCTTTGCCGGAGTGCGGCCGCGGCGCGAGGAGCGGGGCTTTATCATTCTGACGGTGCCGGAGGAGCAGCGCGAAACGGTGCTGCACCGCTTCGGGCACCGCGCGGGCGAGGTGGCGCTGCGCCTGAACCGCGGCAATTTTGACTGTGAGCATTGCGCCGCCGCCTATGTGCGGGGCGTTTTTCTGGCCTGCGGTGCGGTCAGCGCCCCGCAGACGGATTACCATCTGGAGCTTTCCGTGCCGACTTATCCGCTCAGTCGGGATATCGAAACGCTGCTTTCCGAATGGGATCTGCCTCCCAAGCGGATTCGCCGCAAGGGAGATAACGTGCTGTATTACAAGGACAGCGAGAGCATTGAGGATATGCTGACGCTGATGGGAGCGGGCACGGCGGCGCTTGAGCTGATGAGCGTGAAAATGGTCAAGGACATCCGGAACAACACCAACCGGGTCATCAACTGCGAGAGCGCCAACATCGACAAGGTGGTGGCCGCGGCCGCAGGTCAGGTGGGCGATATCCGCCGTATCGAACGGCATGGCGGGCTCGGCCAGCTGCCGTCCGAGCTGCAGGAGCTGGCGCGGCTGCGGCTGGAAAACCCCGAGCTGTCCCTGCGGGAGCTCGGAGAGAGGCTGGAGCCGCCGCTGACGCGATCGGGCGTCAACCATCGGCTGCAGCGTATCCGCGAGTACGCGGCGGACCTCCTGGAGAGAGAGGACTGACCGGGCCGGTCGTAAAATTCATAAGAAAAAGGCTCCGGAGAGAGGGCAACGCCCTCTCTCCGGAGCCTTTTTCTTACACTGCGGGGGAAAGTCTGCGGCAGTCGGTGACGGGCCGGCCGGTCAGCTCCCAGACAGAGGCCCCCAGCCATGCCGCTTCTTCAGCCGTATGTGTGACAAGAAATACGGGGCGCGTGTGCCCGATGTCACGCAGCACGGGGCAGAGATTGGCTACCCGCTCGCGGTCGATGCCGGTAAACGGCTCGTCCAGCAGCAGGGCATCGCCGGGGAGAGCCAGGGCACGGGCCAAAGCCAGACGGCGCTGCATGCCGCCACTCATTTCGTGCGGATACAGGCCCTCGGCCTCCAACAGCCCGACGCGCCGGAGCAGCGCCTGCACCGTCTGCGGATCGTCGCACACGAGCCGCAGATTGCCGAGCGCCGTCTCCCACGGGAGCAGGCGGTTTTCCTGAAACAGAAGCACCGGGGCCTGCGGCTGCCCGGCAATCGTACCGCCGTCCGGCTGCAGCAGGCCGGACAGCAGGCGGAGCAGGGTGGTTTTGCCGCCCCCGGACGGAGCGGAAAGCGCGAAGATGCCCTGCTCCGGAAAGGAGACACTCAGCCGCTGCAGCACGGCGGTTTTCCCATAGGAAAAGGAGACCTCCCGTAAGGTGGTTCCCATTTATGCGGCCTCCTTTTCCGGGGTGTACCGCCGCCGCAGAGAAGCGGTCAGCCGCCGCAGCAGCGCGGTCAATCCGACCGACAGCAGCACGGCGGTCGCCGTCCAGGCGAAAACGGCGGGGGTTTCCAGATACATCTTGGCGGCGTACAGATAATCCCCGATGGAATGTGCCGGCCGGCAGATGACCTCCGCCGCCACCGCGGATTTCCAGGCGAAGCCGACTCCCGTGGTCATGGCGGTCAGCAGATACGGCAGCACGGACGGGAACCGGATGTGGCGGAAAATCTGTCCGCGCGACAGGCGGTAGGCCCTTGCCATCTCCAGCAGGGCGGGGTCGGTCTGCCGGATCCCCTGTTCCACGGCATCCCAGACAAGGGGAACCACCATCAAAAAGGAGATGAACAGCGGCAGGAGCCCCGACCTGATCCACACCAGCGCGAGAATAATGAAGGAGGCTACGGGGGCGGCGCGCACTACGTGAAGCAGCGGAGCCAGCAGCACCCGCAGTATCCGGAAGCGGCTGGTCAGCATGGCGAGCAGACTGCCGCAGAGCAGGGCGGCGGCAAATCCGCCGAGCACCCGCAGCAGCGACAGCGCGGCCGCCGTCCAGAAGGAAACGGTGGTACACAGCCGCAGCCACTCGGCCGCCACCGTGCCCGGAGAGGGCAGCAGCAGCTCCTCACCGATGAGACGGCTCAGCCCCTCCCATACGGCAATCCAGAACACGGTCACGGCCGCCGCACGTGCGGCATGACGGAGCTTATCCCGCATAGTAGAAGGTATCATCGGGCATGGCTCCGCCGAGCGCGGCCGGGTTGCCGCCGAACAGCACCTCAAAATAGCCCTCGATGGCCGGACGCATGGCAGAGCCGGTGATGCAGGTCAGGCTGCAGCGCGGAATGGCCTCCTTGGCGATGGCGGCGGAGGCAATCACCTTGTACTGCTCGCACAGAGCCGCCGTGCCCTCCAGATCGCTCTCCGCCTTGCTGACGGAGGCGGCATAATCGGCCAAAAAGGCATCGACGACGTCCTTGTGCTCCTCCAAAAAGGCGGTACGCACAACCAGGCAGCCCATCATGGGCGTGGCTCCGTCCGCAATCCTTCCCCATGCGTCATCGATGGACAGGGCGCGGCGGAGCGAGGTGTTTTTGGTCATGACCGTGGTGGCCAGCGGCTCGGGTACCAGCGCCACCTGCGCCGTGCCCTTGACCAGCAGGGTGGCCATCTCCTCGTTCTGTGTCAGAAACTGCAGCGTGACGTCGCGGTCGGGATCGATGCCGTTCTGCTTCAGAATATGACGGAGAATAAATTCGGGATTGGAGCCCTGGCCGGTGGAATAGATGGTCCTGCCCTTGAGATCGGCCACGCTCTGAATGCTGTTGCCGTTTTCGAGGATGGACAGCACGCCGCGGGTGTTCAGCGCAATCATACGCACGGCACCGGACTTTTTCTGATAGAGGTTGGCAGCCAGGTTGGTGGGGATGGCGGCGATGTCCGCCGCCTCCGTGCTCAGCTTGCCGACGATTTCATCGGGTGCGGTGGCAAATTCGATCCGATAATCGTGCGGGGTGCTGCCGGACTCCGAGGCCTGCTTCAGCTGCACCAGCCCCACGCCGGTCGGACCGGCGATGCCGTAGATCCGCACGGTCTCCCGAGGGGTGGCCGTGGTGGTTGTGGGGGCTTCGGGGGAGGCGGAGCTTCCCGACGCTCCGGAGACGGGAGTTTCTCCCGCACAGGCGCTGAGTCCGACGGCAAGAGCCAGCACGCAGACGAGCGCAAGAAATGAGCATACTTTACGACGCATACAAACAACTCCTTGTACTATAAAATATGAATTATACTCAACGGATATAAAGAACTCCGTTTTCGTCCGACAATAACCCGCGTTCCCGCAGACGGTCGCGCGCACGGTACAGGCTGCTGCGGCCCATGCCGAGCTGCTCGGCCAGCGTACTCCACGGCACGGTGCGGCCGATCCGGCCGTCCGGCCCGGCGTGCTCCCGCAGGTGGTGCAGCAGCCGGTTCTCGGCATCCCCTCCGGTGCAGCCGCGCAGCTGCTCGTTCAGAAAGCGGATGCGCCCGGTCAGAAAGCGGATGTAGTTTTGGGCAATACGGCTGTCGCGCGCGAACCAGTCGCACAGCTGCGCCTCCGGGAGAAACAACACATGGCTGCGCCGCGCCGCCCGGATCTCGGTGCTGTAGCTCTCGCCGCCGAACAGCGCCGCCGCTCCGAATACCTGTCCGGCCTGCAGCCGGTGCTGCCGCTCCCGCCCCTCGTTCAGGCGGCAGACGATCAGCTCGCCGTCCGTTACCAGTCCGAGGGCCCGGCGAAAGTGAGAGGAATCGTAGACCGTCTCTCCGCGGCAGAATTCCTCCGCGGCCGGGAGACTTGCCCGCAGCTGCTCCCGCACGGCGGGGGTCACACCTTCCCACAGAAAAAAGGTGTCCAAAGAATCGGCGGAGACAGAAATGGTGTTGTCCACACAGCAGCCCTCTTTTCAAAAAGTGTCTCATATGGAACAAAAACAAGCATAGCATATTTTCGGCGAAAGTGCAAGGCTTTTTTGAAAAAAGCAAAAAAGCGGGGATGCCCGGGTGGGAGGACGGCGGCGGGAGGAGAGCCCGTGCTTCGGCCGCCGGGCCACGAAAACGTTTGACAAACAGCGGCAGCTATTATATAATAAAATGAATTGTAGAAAAAACCGGAACGGAAGTTTTGGGAGGAACAGCGGATGAATGTGATATTGGATGCCTTCGGCGGCGATTACGCTCCGCTGGAAGCGGTAAAGGGCGCCGTGGCGGCGCATGCGGCCTACGGATATACCGTAACGCTCTGCGGTCGGGAGGCGGAGCTGCGCGAGCTCTGCCGCCGGGGAGGGCTGTCCGAGGAGGGACTTCTGTTTGCGGATGCGCCGGATGTGATATCCATGGAGGATGAGCCGCGCAGCATCCTGAAGGCGCATAAGGACTGCTCGATGGCGGTCGGCCTGCGGATGCTGGCGGAAGGGCAGGGAGATGCCTTTGTGTCGGCCGGCAGCACGGGGGCACTGCTGATGGGCGCCACGTTTTTGGTCAAGCGCATTGCGGGGATCTCCCGCCCGGCGCTCGGGGCGGTGCTGCCGTCGGATACGCACCCGTTTATGCTGACGGATATGGGGGCCAATGCGGACTGCCGGCCCGAAATGCTGCTGCAGTTTGCCCAGATGGCACAGCTGTATATGACCTATGTGGTAAAAAACGGAGAGCCCGCGACGGTGGGACTGCTGAACATCGGAGCGGAGGACACCAAGGGCGGCGAGCTGCAGCATGCGGCGTTTGCGCTGCTGCGGGAGAGCGGGCTGCCGTTTGTCGGCAACGTGGAGGCACGCGACGTGCCCGCGGGAGCGGCGGATGTGATCGTGGCGGACGGCTTTTCCGGCAACGTGCTGCTCAAGGCCATGGAGGGTACGGTGCAGATGCTAATGAAGAACATCAAGCAGACCTTTCTGGCCACCCTCGGCACCAAGCTGGCCGGGCTGGTGATCAAGCCGCATCTGCGGCCGCTGAAGCAAAAGATGGATACCTCGGCCTACGGCGGAGCGGTGCTGCTCGGTGTGCGTAAGCCGGTTATTAAGGCGCACGGCAATTCCGACGCCCGTGCGATTCAGAATGCCATTCGTGTGGCAGCGGAGTGCGCCGTTCAGGATATCCCGGGGCGGATTGCAATGCTGACGGCCGGCGCGGAGGAGGAAGCATGAGTGCAGAACTGACGGAGCTGATGGAAAAGCTCGGCTATACCTTTCACGATCCCTCGCTGCTGCAGACGGCGCTGACCCATTCGTCCTATGCCAACGAACGCCGCGACGGCACGCAGAGCAATGAGCGTCTGGAGTTCCTCGGGGACTCGGTGCTCGGTGTGATTGCCTCGACCTATCTGTTTTCGCATGAGAGCGGTGATGAGGGAAGCCTCAGTAAGCTCCGGGCCTCGATTGTATGCGAAAAGGCGCTGAGCTCCTATTCCCGGTCGATCGGGGTGGGGAAATACCTGCTGCTCGGCAAGGGGGAAAAGGCAAGCGGCGGCGCGGGACGGGATTCCACGCTGGAGGATGCGTTTGAGGCCATCGTGGCCGCTATTTTTCTGGACGGCGGCATGGGTGCGGCACGGCGGTTTGCCCTGCCGTTCCTGGAGCGTGAGCTACACAACCAGCGTCAGCGCAAATTCAAGGATTATAAGACCCTGCTGCAGGAAATTGTGCAGCAGACGCCGGAGGAGCATGTCACCTATGTCCTGACCGGCGAGAGCGGCCCCGATCACGACAAGAAGTTTACGGCGGAGGTGCGGCTGCACAGCAACGTGATCGGCCGCGGCGCGGGTCACAGCAAGAAGGAGGCGGAGCAGCAGGCGGCGCGGGAGGCGCTGTCGCTGCTCGGTTATCCGGAGGGAAGATAAGGCGGGAGGAATCCGATTTGATACTGAAGGCTCTGGAAATCCGCGGCTTCAAGTCGTTTCCGGACAAAACGGTGCTGACCTTCGGCAAAGGGATCACGGCGGTGGTCGGGCCGAACGGAAGCGGAAAATCCAATATCAGCGATGCAATCCGCTGGGTGCTCGGTGAGCAGTCCAATAAGAATCTGCGTGGGGCCAAAATGGAGGACGTCATCTTCAACGGCACCTCCACCCGCAAGGCGCTCGGCTTTGCGGAGGTCTCCCTGACCATTGACAACGCGTCACGCAAGCTGGCCTTTGATGCGGATGAGGTGCGTGTGACGCGGCGGTATTACCGTTCGGGGGACAGCGAATATCTGCTCAATAACGTTACGGTGCGTCTGAAGGACGTACAGCTGCTGTTTATGGATACCGGTCTCGGACGGGACGGATATTCCATTATCGGACAGGGGCGGATTGCGGATATCGTGGCCTCACGGTCGGAGGATCGTCGCGAAATTTTCGAGGAGGCGGCCGGTATTGCCAAGTACCGTTACCGCAAGAATGAGGCGGAGCGGCGGCTGAAGGCGGCGGAGGACAACCTGCTCCGGCTGCGGGACATTCTGCAGGAGCTGGAGGAGCGGGTCGGCCCGCTGGAGCAGCAGGCCAAAAAGGCCAAGCAGTTTCTCGTCTATGCCGAGGAGAAAAAGGGACTGGAGATCGGGCTGTGGCTGCATACGATTGACAAATCGCGCGATATTCTGCGTGATCTGAGCGCCAAGCTGGAGCTGGCCAAGACCCAGTATGAGCAGGCGGAGACCGCGATCGAGGATGTCGAGCACGAAATTGAGGAGCTGTCGCAGGCCTCAGCGCTGCTGTCGGTGCAGATGGATGAGCTGCGCCGGAGTGCCGCGCGGTTTGAGGAGGAGGCGCTGCGCCGCGAGAGCGAGATTGCCGTGCGGCAAAACGACATTTTGCACGGTAACGAGAATATTGCCCGTATTCGCGGAGAGATGAGCCAAAGCGAGGAGGGGGAGCGTCGGCTGGAGACCGAGGAGGAGGAAAAGCGCGGCGCCATTGAGGAAAAGCAGCAGGAGATTGCCGTCATCGAGGCCGAGGAGCGGGAGCTTGCCGGGCAGTTTGAGGCCCTGTCCCGCCGCACGGACGAGACGGACGGCAGCATGGAGACACTGAACCGCCGCGCCTCCGAGCTTGCACTGCGGCTGGCGGATGTACGGGTGCGCGGGAGCGCAGGCGAGACGGCACTCGGGGAGATTACCCGCCGTCTGGCGCAGCTGACGACCTCGACGGCCGCGCTGACGGTACAGCAGAGGACAGCGGAAAACGAGAGAGCGGACGGCGAGGCCGCGGTGGCCGCCTGCCGTGAAACGGTGGAGTCGCTGAAAAATACCGTATCCGGTTATCAGATGCGCTACGATGCCCGCGCCTCCAAGGTGGACGGTGCCCGCGAGACGGCGGATAAGCTCGGCCTGGATGCGGAGGAAAAGCGCCGCCGCATCCGCATTTTGGAGGAGCTGGAGCGGAGCATGGAGGGCTTCTCCGGCGCGGTCAAGGCGGTGGTGAAGCAGGGAGAGCGCGGACTGCTGCGCGGTATCCGCGGGCCGGTGTCCCGCCTGCTGGAGACTCCCGCGCCGTATGCACTGGCCGTGGAGACGGCGCTCGGGGCCGCGGCGCAGAATATTGTCTGCGAGCGGCAGGAGGATGCCAAGCGCGGCATCGCCTACCTGAAATCCGAAAACGCCGGACGTGCCACCTTCTTGCCGCTGGATTTCATCCGCGGCAGCCTGCTGTCCGAGCAGGGGGCGACGGCGGAGGCCGGCATAGTCGGCATCGCGTCGGAGCTGGTGTCCTATGATAAGGAATACGAAGCGGTTATGCGCAATCTGCTCGGCCGGACGCTGCTGGCGGAGGATCTGAATGCCGCGGCCGCCGTTGCCAAAAAATACGGGTACCGCTTCCGCGTGGTGACGCTGGACGGACAGGTCGTCAATGCGGGCGGCTCGCTGACCGGCGGCTCCCATGTCAGGGGGGCGGGGCTTCTGTCCCGCCGCTCGGAGATCG
>URYX01000032.1 GCA_900552225.1 uncultured Oscillospiraceae bacterium
TTTTTACGGAGGGCCCTTTTTGTCTATCTTTCTTCCATAACCTGCGCAAACCGTCCCATTCAGCATTCAACCGTCTTGCCGCTCTGCTCCCGGTCGCAGTAGGCGCAGCGCAGTATCCCGTCCCGCCCGGTATAATACAGCGGCGCAATTCCCGCCTCGTGCGCGGAGATACACCGCGGATTCTCGCACAGATGCGTGCCGGGCATCGGGGTCTCCGCCGCACGGGCCGTCTCCCCTGCGCCGCCGGGCAGCCGGCCGAGCAGCTTCAGGATCAGCGCCATCCGCATCAGCTTGCCGTAGCGGGCCTGACGGAAATAGCACGCCCGCGGATCGCTGTCCACCTCCGGCGCAATCTCCCCGACACGCGGCAGCGGATGCATCACGCACAGATCCGGCCGCGCCAGCTTCATCTTATCCGCCGTCAGCACATAGGTATCCTTGAGCCGCTCATATTCCGCCACATCCGAAAACCGCTCCTGCTGCACCCGCGTCATGTAGAGAATATCCAGCTCCGGCAGCGCCCGCGACAGCGAGCTCTCCCTCACATATTCCATGCCGCTGTCCTGCAACTCCCGCTCGGCAAACTCGGGCAGCTGCAGCTCCTCCGGGGCAATCAGCACAAAGCGGATACCGGTATACCGCGTCATGGCACCGATCAGCGAATGTACCGTCCGCCCGTATTTCAAATCGCCGCACAGCCCGATCGTCAGCTGTTCAAGGCGCCCCTTCTCGCGGTGAATGGTCAGCAGGTCGGCCAGCGTCTGCGTCGGATGGTAATGCCCGCCGTCGCCCGCATTGATGACCGGCACCGTCGCGTGCCGGGCCGCCACCGCCGGAGCCCCCTCCTGCGGATGGCGGATGGCCACGATGTCCGCGTAGCTGTTGACGACCTCCATCGTATCCGCGATACTCTCCCCCTTGGCGGCCGAGCTGGTGCCGGGATCGGGAATCCCGAGCACCTGCCCTCCGAGCGACAGCATGGCCGACTCAAAGCTGAGGCGGGTACGGGTGGACGGCTCAAAAAACAGTGTCGCCAGAATCCGGTGCCGGCACATGTCCTCGTAGTGCTCCGGATGCGCCTCGATATCGTCCGCCGTCTCAATCAGCTGTGCAATCTCCTCGGCCGATAAGTCTGAGATATTCAGAATGTGTCTCATGCTCTGCCTCCGATCCAGCTCTCGTCCGACGGATTGTCACGGAACGCCAGCAGCCGGCGTATATCCTCGGGGCGAATGTACCCCTCCTCCGCGGCCACATCCGCCACGGTGTCGAAATTTGTCAGGCTCTCCAGCCGCACTCCGGCCGCCGCCAGCCGCTCGATGCCCTTTTGCATCCCGTAGGTGAAGATGCTGACCACGCCGAGTACCTCGGCGCCCGCCTCCCGCAGCACCTGCACCACCTCCAGCACACTGCCGCCGGTGGAGATCAGATCCTCCACCACCACGACCCTCTGCCCCGGCTCCAGGCGGCCTTCAATCTGATTCTGCCGCCCGTGATCCTTGGCCCCCGACCGGACATATCCCATCGGCAGCCCCATCAGATGCGCCGTAATGGCCGCATGCGCAATTCCGGCGGTGGAGGTTCCCATCAGCACCTCCGCCTCGGGATACTGCGTCTCGATCAGCGTCTTCAGCCCCTCCTCCACATCGGTACGCACCGCCGGCGCCGTCAGAGTCAGGCGGTTGTCGCAATAAACGGGACTGTGAATCCCGCTGGCCCACGTAAACGGCTCGTCCGGGCGAAAAAACACCGCGCGGATCTGCAGCAGATCCTGCGCAATTTTCCGCGCCAGCGCTTCCCGCGTCTCCGTCTGTCCGTGCTCTCTCATGTCCGCTCTTTCCATTCCGATTACTCCCTTTCCGCCGTCAAGAATTCCCGCACACACCGCTCATAAGCCGCCACCGGATCGGGGGCCGCCGTGATCGGCCGGCCGACCACAATATAATCCGAGCCCACGCGCCCCGCCTCGGCGGGGGTCATCACCCGCTTTTGGTCTCCGCATTCCCCGTCGGCAAAGCGCACTCCGGGCGTCACCGTCAGGAAGCGGCGGCCGCATACCGCATGCACCCGCTCGGCCTCCCGCGGAGAGCAGACCACACCGTCCAGCCCGGCCTGCTGCGCGTTGCGTGCATAGTGCATGACCACCTCCTCGATCGGCTCGCGGATCCACAGATCCCGCTCCATTGTCTCCTGATCCGTCGAGGTCAGCTGCGTCACCGCGATCAGCAGCGGCCGCGTCCCGTCGGGGCGGGTCAGCCCCTCGAGTGCCGCCTCCATCATGCGGACGGTGCCCGCCGCATGCAGATTACACATATCCACCTCCAGCGCAGACAGCACCTGCATGGTCCTGCGCACGGTATTCGGAATATCGTGCAGCTTGAGATCCAGGAAAATCCGGTGGCCGCGCGCCTTGATCTCCCGCACCATCTGCGGCCCCTCCGCATAAAACAGCTCCATGCCGATCTTGACAAACGGCTTGTGCTCTCCAAACCGATCCAAAAACCGTAGCGTCTCCTCTTTTCCGGCAAAATCGCACGCTACAATGACATCCTCAGGCATACTGCACTCCTCCTATGATTTCCCGTAATGTGTGAATCCCATACCGATCCATTGCCGCAGGCAGCGCCTCGATGATATCGCGACACGCATATGGATTGACCAGATTGGCCGCTCCGACCTCCACGGCCGCAGCCCCGGCCAGCAGCATCTCCAGCACATCCTCCGCCGAGGAGACGCCGCCCATACCGATGACCGGAATGCGGACGGCGCGCGCCGTCTGATACACCATCCGCAGCGCCACCGGAAAGACTGCACTGCCCGACAGCCCGCCCATGCCGTTCGCCAGCACCGGGCGGCGCGTCCGCAGGTCGATGCGCATACCGAGCAGGGTATTGATCAGGCTGATGCCGTCCGCCCCCGCCGCCTCACAGGCCCGCGCAATCTCCGTCACATCCGTGACATTCGGCGACAGCTTGAGGATCAGCGGCTTCTTGGTCACCCGCCGCACCGCCTCCGTCACGGCCGCGGCCGCCTTCGGATCGGTTCCGAAGCTCATGCCGCCCCCGTGGACGTTCGGGCAGCTGATGTTGACCTCAATCCACCCCACCTGCTCCTCCGCGTCCAGGCGCTCGCTGACATAGGCATATTCCTCCGGCGAAAACCCGCTGACGTTGGCCATCACCGGCTTCGGAAAGCAGGCCTTCAGCCGCGGCAGCTCCTCCCGTATCACCCGCTCCACGCCGGGATTCTGCAAACCGACGGAATTGAGCATGCCGGCCGGGCAGTCCGCAATCCGCGGTGTCGGGTTGCCGAACCGCGGCTCCCGCGTGGTACCCTTGAAGGAAAAGGTCCCGAGACAGCGGATGTCGTACAGCTCCGCGAATTCATAGCCGTAGCCGAAGGTGCCCGACGCCGGGATTACGGGGTTGTCCAGCGGGATTCCGCACAGCTCCACACTCAGTCGTTCCATAGAATCTCCTCACTTTCCATCACGGGCCCCTCCTTGCAGATGCGCTTGAAGCCAGTCAGCGTGCGGCAGGAGCATCCCATGCACGCCCCGAAGCCGCAGCCCATCCGCTCCTCGAAGCTGTATTCCCCCGCGGCGGTCGCCACCCGGTGAATGGCGCGGAACATCGGCTCCGGCCCGCAGGCATAAAAGAAGCTGTACTGCAGCGCCTCCATCGCATCGGTCACGAACCCGCGCTGCCCGTAGGAGCCGTCGGCCGTCGTCACATACACTGCCGCACCGAGTGCGCGGAACTCCTCCTCGTAAAACACCTCCGCCGCCGTCGCAAAGCCGAGAATCACGGTCGGGCGGCACCCCCGCGCCGTCAGCTCCCGGCACAGCCGGTAGAGCGGCGGTGTCCCCACGCCTCCGCCGATCAGCAGCGGCGTCTCCCCGCTTTTGCTCACATCGAAGCCGTTGCCGAGCCCCGTCAGCACCGAAAGCGTCTCCCCGGGCCGCATCCGCCGGAGCTGCTCCGTCCCGCGGCCCACCACCTTATACACCAGCGTCACCGTCTCCGCATCGTAGTCGCACACCGAAATCGGACGGCGCAGAAACAGCCCCTCCAGCTTCAGGTTGACAAACTGCCCCGGTGCCGTCACCGCGGAGGTATCCCCCCGCAGCACCACACGGTATACCGTCTCCGTCAGCGGCTCCTGGCTGACGATTTCAAACATTCCCTGCTTCATGCCGCACCTCTCTCTGCTTCCATTCCTCTGCCTCATACACCACGGCTCCGTCCGCCACCGTCAGCAGGCAGCGGCCGTACACCGTCTGCCCCTCAAACGGGGTGGCTCTCCCCTGCGAGGCAAATTCCTCCGGCCTCACACAATAGGGCGTCTCCGTCTCGAACACGGCGAAGTCGCATCCGTCCGTCTCCAGGCCGAACCGCCGCCGCGGCGCATCGCACAGCAGCGTCATCAGCCGCTCCCAGGACAGCAGTCCCGGCCGCACCAGCCCGGTATACAGCACCGCAAACGCCGTCTCCAGACCGACCACACCCATGCAGCTGTGCTCCAGCCCTCCGGCCTTCTCCTCCGCACTGTGGGGCGCATGGTCGGTGGCAATCATATCGATCGTCCCGTCGGCCACCCCTTCGAGCAGCGCCTCCCGGTCCTCCCGGGCACGCAGCGGCGGATTCATTTTGAACCGTCCGTCCTCCCGGAGCTCCTCGTCGCACAGCAGCAGATAGTGCGGTGCCGTCTCACAGGTCACGTCCAGTCCCTCGTCCTTGGCCCGGCGGATCAGCGCCACGCTCTCCTTCGTCGATACATGGCAGACGTGATAGGCACATCCCGTCTCCCTCACCAGCCGCAGGTCCCGCTCAATCGGGCGGTATTCGCTCTCGGAGGAGATGCCGCGGTGTCCGTGCGCCGCCGCATAGCGGCCGTCGTGGATATAGCCACCGTGCAGCAGGCTCTCGTCCTCACAGTGCGCCGCAATGATTTTGCCGAGGGAGGCTGCCTTCCGCATCGCCTCCCGCATCCGCTCCTCGCTCTGTACTCCCCGCCCGTCGTCCGAGAACGCACAGACCTGGGGACTCAGTGCCTCCATGTCGGAGAGCTCCTCTCCGCGCTCTCCGCGGGTCACCGCCCCGTAGGGCACCACCCGGATCCGGGCGCTGTCACGGATCCGGTCGAGCTGCACCTGCAGATGCTCCCGCGTATCCGGCACGGGGTTCAGATTCGGCATGGTGCACACAGCGGTGTAGCCCCCGCGCGCGGCCGCGGCCGTTCCCGTGGCGATTGTCTCCTTATAAGAAAAGCCCGGCTCACGAAAATGCACATGCACATCGCAAAAGCCGGGCACAATCCGACAGGAGGCGGGAAGCGCCGACCAAAGGCCACGGCTCTCCAGAAACAGCCGGGCCGCCGTCGGAACGGAGTACGCGCGGGTCATGGTCCGATCCATTCTTCATCGCTCCTTATCCCAAAAAAGTCTTGCCGTTTTCCGGCAAGACTTCTTGATAACAGACTCCCTCCGTCACGCACCCGCTCCCCGGGCGCATCGCGGCGGTCCTTCCTATCCTCAATCTTACCGGTCTCTCTGTACCGATTTAAAAATTGCTCTTTTCCGCTAAAGAGTATACCACAACATCGGCGGCTTGTCAACTCCCACCGCGGCAAATCCCGCCGCTTTTTGACAAACGCGCCAAATCGGCCCTTGGTTTTCTGTGGCTTTTCCCGCGCTTCCCGCCGTCCCCGTCCCGTGCGGCCGCCCGCGGCACCTCCGAAAAATTTTCCGTTTCCTGACATTTTCTCCGATTTGCCCGTTTCATTTTTTTCCAAAATCCGGTATACTATCTGTGAAATCACAAAATGACACGAAAACGCACCGCAGGGTGCCCGCTTTCCACGAATAGGAGACCCGCCTATGGCCCTGAACAATTCCGATAACCCGTTTTTGGAGCAGCTGCTGCTCTCGCAGCTCTCCTCCGCCGAGGTGCGGCAGTTTGCCGCCCGGCATACCGCCCCCTACCGCGAGCTGATGGCCTATTACCGCTGTGCCATGATGGAGGTGACCACCAAATTCAACGTACTGAACGAGGAGCTGTCCCTCCAATACGACCGCAACCCGATCGAGACCGTCAAAACGCGGCTCAAGAGCCCCGAGAGCATCCTGGAAAAATGCCGGAGGAAGGGCATCGCCATCTCCCCCGAGAGCATCGAGGCGAATCTGTACGATATTGCCGGTGTCCGCGTCATCTGCGCCTTTCCCTCGGACATCTACCGCATGGCCGAGGCCCTGCTGAAGCAGGACGACATCCGGCTGATTGCCCGCAAGGATTACATCCGGGAGCCGAAGGAAAACGGCTACCGCAGCCTGCACCTGATCGTGGAGATTCCCATCTTCCTGCATAACGAGAAAAAGCCGATGAAGGTGGAGGTGCAGCTGCGCACCATCTCCATGGACTGGTGGGCCAGCCTGGAGCACAAAATCCGCTATAAAAAGGATTGCGTGCTGACCGAGGAGAACGAGCACGAGCTGAAGGCCTGCGCCGAAATCGCCGCCGGCCTCGATGCCCGCATGGAGCTGATTCACCGCTCGGTCGCGGTGAGCCTCCCCGATACGAACGAATAATACGTACACCGTTTACCGTGAAAGGAGTCTTTTCTATGGGAAAAACCGTCAAATCCCTGACCAAAACAGCCGGCCTGCTGGTCGGCGGGGCCGCCGTGGCCTCTCTGTCCGCCTATGTCACCACCCGCTGCCTGATGGATGTGGCCCTGAACCGGGAGCCGCCGAAGGTCATGCAGAAGGCCGACCGGCTGATTGCGGGCTCCAAGGTCGATCGGGAATTCCTGGACGCCCTGCAGGCCGCCTCCGAGCGGCTGGCCTCCCGGGAAAACGAAACGGTGGAAATCACCGGCCATGACGGAGAGCCCCTGGTCGGCCACTGGATTCCCTGCGCCCGGCCGCAGCGCATCATCGTGGCGGTGCACGGATGGCGCTCCTCCTGGCACCGTGACTTCGGCATGGTCTCCGACTTCTGGCAGGAGCACGGCTGCAGCGTGCTGTATATCGAGCAGCGCGGCCAGAATAACAGCGGCGGACAGTATATGGGCTTCGGCCTGACGGAGCGCTACGACTGCGTCGATTGGCTCCGCTGGGTTCAGGAGCACTGCGACCCGGCGCTTCCCGTCTACCTGGCCGGTGTCTCCATGGGTGCCACCACCGTCCTGATGGCATCCGGTCTGGAGCTGCCCGGCAACGTCCGCGGCATCATGGCCGACTGCGGCTTTACCTCCCCCGGCGCCATCTGGAAGCACGTCGCGGAGAAAAATCTGCACCTGGCCTACGGCCCGATCGGCCTGATGGCCGACGCCATCTGCAAGCAGAAGCTGCAGTGCGGCGCCGAGGATTACTCCACCACGGACGCGCTGCGGGAAACGACCTACCCCGTGCTGCTCGTGCACGGCACCGCCGACCGCTTTGTCCCGGTGGAAATGACCTACGAAAATTACCTGGCCTGCCGCTCCGAGAAGGAGCTGCTGATCGTCCCCGGTGCGGGCCACGGCATGAGCTATTTCACGGAGCCGCAGAAATACGGAGCCGTCGCCCTGCGCTTCTGGGCACAGCACGACGCGCCTCCCGCCGACGGTACCGCAGACGCTCCCTCCGCCCGTTGACGGCGTATCCCCTTCCTGCCCGCTTCCCGATGCCCCGCTCCGCCACTTTGCGAAGCGGGGCATTTTTCGGCTCCCGCGGCGGACAGGCCGTGCCCCGCAGGCCTTACGGACAGTCTTGACAGTCCCCGAAAAGAATGGTATCATAAAGAACAGATTCTGCGGAAATTGCGGCCCGTGAGCCGTCTCCGCTGACGGTGCCTCAAATCAACGTAAGGAGTGGAACACGTGGACAAACTATGGGAGTCCCTGACGCTTCCCACATGGCAGCAGGGAATCATGTATCTGATCGGCGGCCTGCTGATTTATCTGGCCATCCGCAAGGAGATGGAGCCGACGCTGCTGCTGCCGATGGGCTTCGGTGCCATTTTGGTCAATCTGCCGCTGTCGGGCGCAGTGGGCGAGGAGGGAATCCTGTCCATCCTCTATGAGGCGGGCATCGCCAACGAGCTTCTGCCGCTGCTTCTGTTCATCGGCATCGGCGCCATGATCGATTTCGGCCCGCTGCTGACTAACCCCAAGCTGCTGCTGTTCGGGGCCGCGGCCCAGTTCGGCATCTTCTTTACGCTCGGG
This sequence comes from uncultured Oscillospiraceae bacterium, assembly GCA_900552225.1. Taxonomy (GTDB): domain Bacteria; phylum Bacillota; class Clostridia; order Oscillospirales; family Acutalibacteraceae; genus UMGS1487. The sequence goes on from URYX01000032.1 coordinate 8,206, forward strand.
ATGGCCTCGCTGCTCGGCTTCGACCTGAAAAACGCGGCCTCCATCGCCATCATCGGCGCGGCGGATGGCCCGACCTCCATCTTTGTGGCCCGCGTATTCCAGTCGGACTACCTCGGCGCCATTATCGTCGCCGCCTATTCCTATATGGCGCTGGTGCCGATCGTGCAGCCGCCGATTATCCGCCTGTGCACCACCCAGAAGGAGCGGAGAATCCGGATGCCGTATGAGCAGAAGGACGTCTCCCGCCTGACGCGGATTCTGTTTCCCATTGTGATCACCGTCGTGGCAGGTATCGTGGCCCCGGCCAGCGTGTCCCTGATCGGCTTTTTGATGTTCGGCAACCTGATCCGCGAGTGCGGCGTGCTGGATGCCCTGTCCGAAACGGCGCAGAAGGTGCTGGCCAACCTGGTCACCCTGCTGCTCGGCCTCAGCGTCGCCCCGAAGATGGCGGCGGAGATGTTCGTGCGCTGGGAAACGCTGCTGATCCTGCTGCTCGGCCTGGTAGCCTTTGTGGTGGATACGGCGGGCGGCGTGCTGTTTGCCAAATTCCTCAACCTGTTTTTGAAGAAAAAAATCAACCCGATGATCGGGGCGGCGGGCATTTCCGCCTTCCCGATGTCGGCGCGTGTGGTGCACAAGATGGGGCTGGCCGAGGACAATCAGAACTTTTTGCTGATGCAGGCCGTGGGTGTCAATGTGTCGGGTCAGATTGCCTCGGTCATCGCCGGCGGCCTGATTCTGACACTGGTGCCGCTGTTCGCCTGAACCGCGGTCAATCGGAAAGGATGAGATCAACATGTCTTTGAATGTGGAAAACCTTCTGCGCTGCCTGCCGATTATCGGCATCGGCTATCTCGGAATTTTTGCGGTAACGGCCGTCATCATCGTGGCGGTGCTGCTGCTCAACCGCCTGACACGGCAGAACAAAGAGTGACCGGCTTTTCGGAAAGAAGGGGCTTAACATTGAAATCGGTAATTTCCGGCTGCGTATACGACGAGGAACGGGCGCTGTATAATCTGCAGGACGCCGAGGTGCGCGACTGTATCTTCGCGGGCCCGGCCGACGGCGAATCGGCGCTGAAGGAGGCGCGGAACATCGAGGTGCGGAACTGCCGCTTCTCGCTGCGCTACCCGCTGTGGCATGTGCATACGTTTACGGTGGAGCGCTGCTCGATGGACGAAATGACGCGCGCGGCGCTGTGGTATGCCTCGGGCGGCCGCATTACGGACAGCGTGCTGGACGGCATCAAGTGCCTGCGGGAATGCGACCGGATCACGCTGTCCGGTGTGACTGCGCATTCGCCCGAATTCGGCTGGCGCTGCCGCGGCCTGCGTATCAGCGACAGCGCCGTGGACTCGCAGTATTTTCTGTTTGAAAGCCGCGACATTGCCATCGACCGGCTGCACATGACCGGCAAATATTCCTTCCAGTATGTGGAAAACGCGGTCATCCGCGACAGCGTGCTGGACACCAAGGACGCCTTTTGGCACAGCCGCCATGTCACGGTATACGACAGCGAGGTCAAGGGCGAATATCTCGGCTGGTATTCGGAAAACCTGACTCTGGTGCGCTGCCGGATCAGCGGGACACAGCCGCTGTGCTACTGCAAGGATCTGAAGCTGATCGACTGCACCATGGAGGGTACCGACCTGGCGTTTGAATACTCCGATGTGCAGGCGGAGCTGCACGGAACGGTGGACTCCGTCAAGAACCCCCGCTCCGGCCGGATTACGGCGGACGCCGTCGGAGAGATTATCCGCGATCACTCCGTCATGGAGGACACCTGCGAGATCTGCATCCGTAGCCCGCATCCGGATTCCGCCACCTAACCTACAGAATACCGGACATTCCTCGGCCGACGCGAAGCCTCGCGTCGGCTCCCTTGTCCAAAAAGGAGCAAAAGCATGCTGCAAAAATTAAAGGCCCTGTATCTGCGCTACCGGGAAATCATCGTGTACGTCTTTTTCGGCGGATTGACCACGCTGCTCAACTGGGCGACGTTCTGGCTGTGCAACGGGGTACTCGGCGCGGAGCAGACGCTGTCCAACGCCGTAGCCTGGGTCGCCGGACTCATTTTTGCGTTTGTCGTGAACAAGCGCTACGTCTTTGAAAGCCGTAACCGCTCGGCGCGGACGATGGTGCGGGAGGCCCTGTCGTTTGTCGGCGGCCGTATCTTCTCCGGCGTCATCGAGATTGCGGGCCCCACGGTGCTCGTGGAGCTCGGCCTGGATCAGACGCTGTTCGGCCTGGACGGACTGCTCGCCAAGCTGATTATCTCCGTGTTCGTGGTGATTCTCAACTATATCTTCAGCAAATTCTTTGTGTTTACCGGCGACGGCAAGGGAGCCGGCCGCATCGCGCACATCGTGTATGCGGTTCTGTGCCTCTGCGCCGTCGTATGGGCATCCGTTTGGTACGGTCTGCATTTTGTGGACTAAGGAGGAACCGGGCATGCAGCATCAGGAGGCACAGCGCGAAATCGAGGCGCTGCGCGCACAGATTGAATATCACAGCCACCGGTATTACGACGAGGACGCACCGGAGATCGAGGATGACGAGTTTGACGCTCTGACGCGGCGGCTGAAGGAGCTGGAAACGGAGTTCCCCGACCTGATCACCCCCGATTCCTATACACAGCGGGTACACGGGGAGCGCTCGGCGCTGTTTACCGAGGTGCGGCACGAGGTGCCGCTCGGCAGCCTGCAGGACGTGTTTTCGCTCGATGAGCTGCGCGAATTTGACCGGCGTGTGCGCGAGACGGTGCAGCCGGTGTATGTGGTGGAGCCGAAAATCGACGGACTGTCGGTAGCACTCGAATACGCGGACGGCGTGTTGGTACGCGGTGCCACCCGCGGCGACGGGCTGGTCGGAGAGGATGTCACCGCCAACCTGCGCCATGTGGCGGGAATTCCGGCGCGACTGACCGAGCCGGTGTCGCGGCTGATCGTGCGCGGCGAGGTGTATATGCCGCGGGAGCGGTTTGCGGCGCTGTGCCGCGCGCAGGAGGAGGACGGAATCACACCGTTCAAAAACCCGCGCAACGCGGCGGCGGGCAGCCTGCGGCAGAAAAACGCCGCCGTAGCCGCCGCACGTGGCCTCTCCATTTTTGTGTTCAACCTGCAGCTCATCGAGGGAGAAGCCCTGCTGTCTCATGCCGCCTCGCTGGAACGCATGCGCGCGCTCGGCTTCTCCGTGATCCCGTTTTATCGGCGCACCGCCTCGCTGGAGGAGGCACTGGCGGAGGTGGAACGGATCGGGCGCGTGCGCCCCGAGCTGCCGTTTGATATTGACGGAGCCGTCATCAAGGTGGACGATTTTGCCATGCGGGAACTGCTCGGCTCCACCTCCAAATTTCCCCGCTGGGCGGTGGCCTATAAGTACCCGCCCGAGGAAAAGGAGACCACCCTGGAGCAGGTGGAAATCGCCGTGGGACGCACCGGCGTGCTGACCCCGACCGGCGTCTTCACTCCGGTGACGCTGGCGGGCACCACCGTGTCCCGCGCGACACTGCACAACGAGGATTTCATCGCGGAAAAGGGGCTCTGCCTCGGAGATACCGTCGTGCTGCGCAAGGCGGGCGATATTATCCCGGAGGTGGTGCGCGTCACGGCACACGCCGCGGACGCCGTCCCCTACCGGATGCCCCACATCTGCCCCTCCTGCGGCAGCCCGGTGTTCCGGGAGGAGGGCGAGGCCGCCCTGCGCTGCCAGAACCTCGCCTGCCCGGCGCAGCAGCTGCGCCGGCTGATTCACTTCGCCTCGCGCGATGCCATGGACATCGAGGGGCTCGGCCCCGCCGTGCTGGAGCTGCTGCTGCGGGAGGGCCTGATCGCCAACGTGTGCGATCTGTACACCCTCGACCGGCAGGCGGTGGCCGCTTTGGAGCGGATGGGCGAAAAATCCGCCGATAACCTGATGGCGTCTCTGGAGCGCTCCAGGCAGAACGATCTCAGCCGCGTGCTGTTCGGACTCGGCATCCGGCACATCGGCCAGAAGGCCGCCAAGCTGCTGGCCGAGCGCTTCGGAACCATGGAGGCCGTTGAGGCCGCCTCCGTCGAGGACATGAACGCCATCGACGGCTTCGGAGAAATCCTGTCGCAGAGTGTACACGACTTCTTCTCGCTGCCCGCCTCGCGCGAGCTGGTGGCGCGTCTGCGGGACGAAGGCGTTAACATGACCTGCCTGACAAAGCGGGCGGATACCCGCTTTGCCGGCATGACCTTTGTACTGACCGGAGCCCTGCCGACCCTGTCCCGCGCCGAGGCCACGGAGCTGATCGAGCAGCACGGCGGCAAAACAGCGGGCAGCGTCTCCAAAAAGACCTCCGTCG
>URYX01000033.1 GCA_900552225.1 uncultured Oscillospiraceae bacterium
AAACCGGACGGGTGCGGGTATGCGGAAGATTTCCGGCCGATCAGCCGACGATACCGCTGTTTTCAATGGATTCCACGAAGAACTTCTGGCAGATTACATAAAGCAGAATCAGCGGGACGATAGTCAGAATCGTTCCGGTCGCATAGATGGCGGTATAGTAGGCAGCGTAATCCGCCATGGCCACCACCGTCGAGCCGATGTTGATGCCGTCCTGCTGCATCAGGTAACCGAGGTTGCTGAGCGCCGAGGACAGCGTTTTCCAGTTGGAGCTCAGGAACATGCCGGTATAGGTATTTTCGCCCCACTGCCACACAAAGGAGAACAGGCCGATGGTCACCATGGTGGGGACGGCGCTGCGCAGCATGATGCTGGTAAACACCTTGAACGGCCCCGCTCCGTCAATCATCGCCGCCTCGTCTATTTCCTTCGGAATCCCTCGGAAATACTGGCGGGCCAGGAAGATATAGAGTCCGCAGCGGGCTCCCGTTCCGGTCAGGCCGAGCAGCAGCATCGGGATAAACGTACCGATGACACCGACCTCGTTGAAGTTCAGGTACTGCGGCGTAATCAGCACGCAGTTCGGAATCAGCATCATGATAATCACGCACGCGAACAGCGGCCCGCGGCCCTTGAAATGGAACCGCGCGAAGCCGTAGCCCGCCAGTGTGCAGGACAGCACCTGCGTCAGCGTGACCACCGTGCACACCACCAGCGTCTGCGCCAGCAGCGTGAAGTACCGCAGGTACTGCACCGTATCGGCGTAGTTGTTCAGCGTGAAGTGCTTCGGCACCATCTTGACCGTCGGATCGTAGATGTCCGTATGCTCCATGAAGGAGATGGACAGCTTGGTCAGCAGCGGATTTAAGATGATATAGCAGATGCTCAGGATGAAGCAAAAGCGCACCACCGACAGAATCAGGGACAGCACCTTGCGTTTGGACAGGCTTCTGCGAAGGGTGCGACGCACCGTCTGCAGGTTATTCACGGTAATACACCCTCCTCGACATGATATAGAATACAACCCCGAGCACAAGGCCCATACCGACGAAATAGATCCAGGCCTCGGCCGAAGCGATGCCGAAATCCTTCATGCCTGTCATCTGTGTCCAGATGTGACGGATCAGCGGGTTGTCCTGGTTGGTGAACGAGTCGATGATCGTATACACCACGTTCAGCAGCAGGTAGGGGCCGCACATCGGGAAGGTGATCTTCCAGAAGTTGACCCACGCCGTTGCGCCCTCGATATTGGAGGACTCATAGATGGACGGCGAAATCGTGTTCAGGCCGCCGAGGAAGATGATGATCTGCAGGCCCGATTTGATGATCACGTCATACAGGTTATCCGTTGCCTTGGCGACGTAGTTGACAATCTCCTGCGGCAGACTCTCCGCAAACAGCGAATTGATAAACTGCAGGGCCGATTCCGAGGCATCCATCGAGTTGATGCTGCTGGCCGCGTCACGGGACATCATCATCGCCATGACGCTGTTGGTGGTTCCCGCAAGCATTCCCGTCGAGACGATGACCGGCAGGAAGAAGATGGCGCGGGCCAGTGTGCGTCCCTTGAAGGGCTTGCTCAGGATGATGGCCGAGAAGAAGCTGAACGGCACCACAATCAGCGTATCCGAGAAGGTCATGCGGAACGATTCCACGATGCGCTGACGGAACGAGGTCTGCACAAACAGAATCTGATTGTAGTTGTCGAGGCCCTTCGGGATGAGGTCGTAGACCTTTCCGGGAGTACGGCCGATCTGAATGTCGTTGAAGCTGAAGTTCAGCGACTGAATCAACGGAATCAGAATAAACAGAACAAAGCCGACAAGGAACGGTGCGATAAACACATATCCGATGCGGTTGCGCCGCGTCATCAGCATTTGCTTATGCTTCAGCGGCAACGTCTGATCTTTCTTTGCCATGCTCCTCACCTCCCCGTCGTGTGTGCCCAGCCCATGGCCTCCACCGTTACTCCGGCGGGCGTGGCCTGCGCTTCCGTGGCAAAATTCAGTACGATGGCCTTGCCGTTGTCGTAGGACACCTGCACCAGGCCGTCGCCGTATTCCTCATACCCGACGATCTCATGGCCGTACACCGGCGCGAGAGCCTCCGCAATTTCGTTGGCGATGGCGCTCACCTCGTCCTTCAGCGTACCGTACTGCGCGGCGTAGTAGTCGTCGTACTTGGTGCCCTTCACCAGCGCGTTGTCCCCCGCCATCAGATCCGCGTAGAGGCCGGAGCCGGTTTCGATGCACTTCAGCTTGTAATACTGCTTATCCGCGGCTCGGTTGATGGGGCCGGCCGTGTAGGTCACGCTGCCCGACAGCACCGTCTGTACGAACGGCACCTGCCGCGACACGAGCGTATGGGCATTGGTCTGCATCGGGATGTTGACCGCGATTTCCGCATAGGGCAGCGTATAAAGGTTGCTGCCCGCTATCATCAGCCGGAGATCACCGTCCCGCAGCGTTTTGAGCGTCTCCGCCGCCAGCTCCTGCGAGCGGTTGCGGGTGACGAAATGATCCCGGGTGAAGTCGCTGTTCAGCTCGGTGCCGAAATAGGTCAGCGACAGGCCGCTGAGCCCGTATTTCTGCGCCGACGGCACATAGGACGCGGCAAATTTGAGCGTGCTGCTCGGGTTGAGCACCGTTCCGAACAGCTTGTCGGGATCGGCCAGGAAGTTGGCCTTGTTATAATCGGCACGGTAAGCGGTTTCGCTGAGCACGAAGCGTGCCGCGTCGTCGGTACGGCTGTAGCCGTCAAACAGGCGCGTCCGGTAGACATTCTGGAAGTCGGTATCCGGGAACAGCCCCACGCCGTTGTCGCGGCACCACTGCACCAGCGATGTGAAATCGCCGCTGCCGCCGAGCGTTCCCTCCAGCCGCACCTTATTGGCGGCGGCCGTCTGGATGCCGCCCTTCTGCCAGCCGGTGTAGCGGATGGCAAGCTGCGTCTCCCCGAGCGCCTCATGCATCTCCTGCGCAATCTGCTCCGCCTGCGCATAGGTGGTCAGCGGAACAATGATCTCGCGCGGGATGCCGAGGAACGGCTCGACGTCGTCAATGGCACCGATCAGGTTCAGCACGGTCGGTACCTGCGCCGCCGAAAGCGCACTGAGCGTTCCGTTTTCGCGCAGCTCCTCCCGGTAGGCCTTGGCCAGGTCCATCCACGAGCTCTGCGTCTGCGGCAGGAAGCGGTAGGCAACCTCGATCGGCTCCAGGTTGGCGCGGTCGGCGTAGCTGCGCACCGTATCCTTATCGTCGGCCATCAGCTTGGTATTGGCGAATTCCAGGATTTTGAACTTGAAGCCTGCCGAGCCGTATTCGTACTGTCCGGTCCGCGGCATCACGCGCAGCGAGGCCGTGGCGGCACTCTGCTCAACGGTGGCGTACAGCGCTCCGCGGCTGTTCATCAGGCCGTAAAACGGGAAGGACAGCGGCTGCCGCGTCGAGGTGCTTCCGGTCTTGTAAACGGCGTTGTCCACGCCGTAGACCGTTTCCTCGTAGGCGGCGGTGCTGGAGGACACGATGGTGCCGAGCTTCAGCACAGAGCCCTCGCCGTCGGGTGTCAGCACCTCGGAGGTGTCCACCTCGCCGTTATTCAGGTAGGGCAGCACGGTGACGTTCTGAATCTTCAGATTGGGGGCGGCCTTGATCTCCTCGGTGAGCACGCGGGTGCGGAAGGTTCCGTCCTCCAGCGTATAGGTCACGGGGATCAGCACGTTATTGGTGTTTTTCAGCTCATCGGCGTATCCCACCGAATCGTGATCCTGCTCCCGATCGTCCATCGTGTAGCCGATGCTGTTGAAATAGCCGAGCAGCTTTTTCTGAATCAGCGGCGAGGGATTGGTTTTGAGTGCATACACCACGCCGAGCTCCTCCACCTTGGAGAAGCGTTCCTTGGTGTTGCTGAGGGCGATGCCGGTCAGCGTCGAGGCGTCCACCCGGCTATAGTACTGCGCCAGACCCTTGGAGGATTTCCCGGTGGAATCGGCCGCGTCGAGCTGCGCCAGAATCTCGTTATAGCGCTCCTCGGTCAGGCCCTCGGGATAAATCTGGATCTTCTTCAGCTTGCCGAAGCGGTAGTCCACCCGCACGCCGTTGTCCAGCTCGGTGACCACATACTGTCCGTACTGCACGGCATCGGTGAAGGAATACATCGTCTTGACGACTTCCTCACTGGTGATCACACTGACCAGCACCTGCGAGGCGAAGCTCAGCCGCGAGGTCGGGTTAAAGACCAGCCGATCCTGCGGATTGGTATACCATACCGTTCCGTCGGAGGTCTTGATGGCCAGCTCACAGGTCTTTTCGTGGAAATAGAGCTCCAGCCCGTTTCCCGAGGCGACCTTTTTCATATGGGACAACCCGAGCGTATCCTCCGATTGCTCCCACTCGTTTTCATAGGAGCTCTGCGACCAGTCGATCAGTTCCTCCCGCGTCAGCTCCGTATACAGTGATTTGCGCACGTTATGCGTCGAAACATACACGATCAGGCCCAGGATACCAATCACACACACGGCGGCAATCACTTTGGGAATCCATCGAAATTTCCGCATCGTATCACATCCTTAACTCAAGTTCGACGATAACACCTTTGATGAAATTGATCAGATCGTTGACAATGCTCATGAACATGACCGCCAGGAAGGCGATAAACGCCATGGCGGCGATGGTCAGAATCAGCGCCAGAATGGATTTCTTGACCGTGAACTGATGCACCGTGACCATGCCGGTGAAGAGCAGCAGTCCCGTAAAGAACAGGCCGATATTGACAATCAGATACATGAACGTGGCCTCATCCGCAGCGATGACATTGCTGAGCAGCACCCCGATGAAGGTGGTCATCATATACGGCATGGTGGCGTAGCAGGTCGCCATGAAAATGTCGCGGAAGCGGCCCTCGCCGTCCATCAGCACCGTAATCGACCAGTTGGCCACGCACCACAGCAGCACCGGAATCAGCACGGCGGCAATCTGATGAATGATGTTGAATTCACGCATGTTGACCGAGGAGAAAATCGTGCCGACATACAGCTGATTGCTGACCATGGCCAGAATCATCAGCACCAGCAGGATCAGGCAGGACCAGAGATTGCCCTTCCCCTCAAAGCGCATTTCGTAAAACCCGCGGATCGGGTGCGACAGCACATAGCCGGAGTACTTGAGTCCGTCCCAGATTTCCTTACATTTCTTCATGCTGCCGTGCCTCCTTTCTGCGTTTCCGGACAGCGAGCACCACGCGCAGCACGATGCCCGCCGCAATGAGCACCAGCACCACAATCATGACCGGGCCGAAATACTCCGTAATCAGATTCTTGCGGTACTGCTTATAGGATTTGGAGTACCAGGAGGTATTGTGGCTCTTCTCGAAGCACTCCATGGCCTTGACATAATCCTTATTCTGAAATGCAATTTTGCCGAGACCCGTATAGGCCAGGTCGTAGTTGGCGTTCTGATCAAGCACCTTCTGCCAGTATACCCTGGCCTCCTCGATCAGGCCCTGCCCCTCGCAGCGGATGGCCGCCGCGATATTGCGGGCAAAATCCGTCATCTCATACATGGTCACCGTGCGCGTGCCGGTGTCGAGCACATAGAGATAATCGCCGTACTGCGCCAGTGAGGTCGGTGTCCGCAGACCGCCGGTCGTGACGTCCGGCCCGCCGAATGCATACAGCAGGAAGCCCTCGGAATCGTAGGCGAAAATGTGGTTGCGGTTGTTATCGAGCAGCATATAGGTGTTGTCGCTGCCGCAGGACACGTCCATAATCTGCGAAATGCCGGTATAGACCGCGTCGTTCCGCGTCCAGATGGCCAGATCTCCCACGGGAGGCCCGTAGCCGTTGCGCTTCAGGATGTCGGTGCTCGACAGGTTCAGCCGGCGCACCAGCGCCCCCTGCTCCGTACCCTTGCGGGCCTGAATCTCGCTCTCCACCACACTGGCATCCTGCGCTCCCATCGTCGCATACAGGAAGCCGTCCGCGTCCAGATCGAGGTTGTTATACTCGATCGGGACAAACTGCTGCATTCGGCCCTCCTGCTCCTTGGTCGATATCTTGCGCCAGAACAGCTCGAGTGCGCTGTAGTTGACCTTGCCCGCCGCAAGATAGCCCTGAAACACACCGGTCTCGCTGAATTCCATGATGCCCTCGTTGACGTTGATGGCCACCACATGAATCCGTCCGGTCGGGTCCACCACGACCTTGGAGGGGCGGTAGCGCTCCTCGACCTCGGCCGTGATTACGCCGGCGCTGGTAGCCGCCGTCGGCGGCTCCACCGCCAGCTTGATGTTCATTTCACTGTCCATCCGCAGCACCTGCCGCAGCGTTCCGTCCGCCAGATACACATCGCCGTCGTCATCCACGAATACGCCGAGCGGCTCGCGGAACTGCACAAGGTTCTGCACCCAGTTGCCGGTCATGGAGGCGATCACGGTCTTTTCGCCGGTGGCTGTGCTGTCGTCCGGTACCGGCGGCTGCACCGAGGTGTTGTTGTCCGGGGTAGGAGCCGGCTCTCCGGAATCGGGAGCCTCGGTACCGTCCTCTGCGGTATCCTGTCCGGCCTCGGAGGTATCGGCCGCGGCCTCATCGGCTGCGGTATCCGCCGCATCACCGGAAGCGTCTCCGGAGGTATCTCCGTCGGCTGCCGAATCCGCGCCGTCGGTGCTGCCGTCGGTGTCGTCGGTGAACTCGTCGTCCGCGCCGCCGACATCCTCGACCTCCCGGGCGTTGACCACGTGATCCGCGCCGACGCCGCTTACAAAGGCAAATTCACGCACCGTAACCTGAGCGCTGCTGCCCGCCAGCTCCATCCGCCACCACTCATACTGGTTGGCAAAGCTCTGCGGGATGATGGAATCGAGATTCAGCACGCCCTTGTAGGTTCCCGCCGGCAGCACGGACATGCGGCTGCCGTTGATGGTGGCACTTTTGGTGCTCACGCCGGCCACCCGCGCAATCTGCGAGGCCAGGTTGACCTCCAGCGCGTTATTCAGGAAGGTCTCCGAGGTATACGGATCGTAGGCGTTATAGCTGATGGTCGGGCAGGCTGCGCCCGACTCCACCGTAAAATCATAGGCCAACAGCCAGTGCTCCACCTGTATCCCCTCGGGGAAGGTGTAGTCCGCCTTGGCCGAGCCGGAGGTATATCCCTCATTCAGGGAGATTCTGGTCACCCCGTCTGCCGTCTCGGTTTTGGCCCGGTTATCGTGGTAGCCGTAAAAGATGTCCGCCAGCTGAAGCTGCGGATTCAGCTTCAGCAGATAGCTTTCGTTCGAGGCCACACCGCTGACAGCCAGATACAGGTATCCGTCCTTGGCGGCATAGATGTCGTTCAGCTTTTTCATTTCACCGATGCCGAGATCCACGCCGGACAGGTTCTTACGGAACACATAGGGATCCGGGCAGCTCACGACATTACCCCACACGTCGTAGGTATACGCCGCGAACGCCGAGGAATCCTGCGCCACGACATCCGCCGCCGCGGGAGCCGCCGCGCTGCCCGCGAGCAGCAGGCAGCCCATCAGGAGAGCCGACCACCGTTTTATGCGTTTCATACTGTTCTCCCTCCTTATTCCTTGATACCGGAGGTTGCCATGGTATCCAAAATGTTGCTCTGGGTAATGATGAAGATCACAATCGGCACAATCATCATGACCACGCTGACCGCGGCCGAGGCACCGGCACGGGCAATGCCGCCCGCCGCAATCTGGCTCAGCGCATAGGACAGCGGCTTGAGCTCCTCGCTGCGGATGACCACGCCGCCCGTCGAGTTCCACAGGCTCTGCACCGCAAAGATAATCAGCGTCAGCCAGGCGGATTTCACCGACGGCATCACGATGCGGAAGAAAATACGTACCTCTCCGGCTCCGTCAATCTTGGCTGCCTCCAGAATGGCATCGTGCACATTGCCCATGAACTGCTTCATCAGGAACACGCCCATGGAGGAGCCGATGGTCGGAATAATCAGCGCCGAATACGTATCGATCAGTCCGAGGTTGGACATGATGATGAAGTTCGGGATCGTGGTTACCGTCGGAGAAAACATCAGCGTCAGTGTAACCAGACCGAAAAATACATTTTTCCCGTAAAAGTGATGCTTTTCCAGCACGTAGGCCGCCATGGAGGCGAAAATCACCTGCAGCAGCGTACCGGCCACCGTGACAAACACCGTATTGAAGAAATAACGGGACATCGGGACCCAGGTGTTGCTCATCAGCGTACCGAGGTCGCGGAAGTTGTCCAGCGTGGGGTTTTCCACAAACATCCGCGGCGGGTACAGATACAGCTCACTGAGCGGCTTGAGCGAGTTGCACACCACATAGACCATCGGGATGATCATCACAACGGCAAACAGCGTCAGCAGCAGCAGGTTCGCCAGGTCGCCGCCGAGGCTGCGCGTTGTCCGGACGTTGAGCAGCTTCTTCAAAAAGCGCCACACGGCGCGGAATGCGCGGTTCACGGCCGCCGCAGCCCGCTTCAGCCCGCGGCCGACCGCCGACAGAAACGGCGGTGTCGGCCTCTTTTGTTTCTTAACCTTCTCCATATCGTCACCGTATCGCAGCAGGGAACCGCAGCTCCCTGCCTGTTGCGATAGCTCCTTTCTTTACAATCTCCGGGACCGTATATCTCCGCTCAGGTACCGAGGCGCGCCAGCAGCTTGTTAACCAGCCAGCGGCTGCCGAACATCAGCAAAAAGAGTACCGTGGCCATGGCGGAAGCATAGCCGAGCTCAAAGCGTGTATAGCCCACGTCCTGGATCAGGTTGACGATGGTGGTGGCTACGTTATCCGTGGAGGGGTAGCCTGCCAGTGTCGTTGTCACGTCACCGATGGAGAAGGCGCCGGAGATTCCCATGACCGCACCGAACAGCAGCTGCGGCTTCATCATCGGCAGGGTGATGTACCACAGCTCCTGCCAGCGGTTGCGCAGTCCGTCCATAGCGGCGGCCTCGTAATACTGCTGGTCGATATTCTTGAAGCCGGCGACAAACGACAGGAAGCCGGCACCCATGCTCGACCACAGCACACAGAGGATGATGACAAATTTGATGTAGTTGACGTCCGTCAGCCACTCGATCGGGGCATCGATAAAGCCCCATTTCAGCAGAAATCCGTTGACATAGCCGTACATATCGCCGGAGAACAGCACGCTGAACACCACATATACCGAGCCCGCGATGGCCGGCGAATAGAAGATCAGCACGTACAGCGCGCGCAGCCGCGAGGAAATCTCGTTGATGAGCCAGGCGACGACGAAGGAGAGCAGATACCCGCCGGGCCCGATGATTACGGCAAACACGAGCGTATTCTGCAGAGCAATCGGAAAGACATCGTCACGGGTGAACATCCGGATATAGTTGTCCAGTCCGATAAAGCGCAGAGGTTCAAAGATGTTGTTGTAGGTGAAGCCGTAAAAGACCGAGGTCAGAACGGGCAGCACCGTAAAGGTGATGAACGATACTGCAAACGGCAGTAAAAACAGGTAGGAGACACGGTCGCTCCAGATCTTCTTCATCACATCGCTGAAGGTCAGCTTTTTCTTGATCAGTTTCGCTTGCAAGCTCCGGTTCCTCCTTTATCGTGTTTTCAGACCGAATTCGGTGCGTTTCTGATAGATTTCGTCGTCGATGACCTGAGCATAGGTCAGCAGGGCCTCGCGGGGCTCCATGGTGTTGGAGCTGACGTTACGGAAGGCGTTCGTAATGTAGCGGGACAGGTAGTAGCCGCCTGCTACCTCCGGGATGGCCCGTGCATGCTCCGCCTGCGCCTTCAGCACCTTCAGATCCTTCAGCGACCACGCCAGGCTCTCAAAGGCCTCCACGTTGGCCGACGGATACCGGGCCGAGGCCCCGAGCAGGCTCTCCATTTCGGTGGCGTAATGCGACTGCGTGTCCGCACGCGTCCACCACTTCAGGAAGTCCCATGCCGCCTCCTTATGTGCCGAGGAGCTGAAAATCAGAGCTCCGCTGGTTCCGGCATACGAGGAATAATCCACGCTGCCGTCCTCCTGCACCGTCCCGGGCACCATCGCCATCTCCCACAGTCCCTTGATTTCCGGTGCGGACACCGACAGGGTGTTGTACATCGAGAAGTCGGTGATGACAATCGGGGATTCGCCGGTACGGAACCGGTTGGAGGCATTGAAGATTTTCGGCATTCCGTAGTTGTTGTACAGGTTCGTCCAGAACGTAAACGCCTTGATGGCCGTCTCGGAGTCGAGCAGCGTGGAAATGCCGCCCTCCTCATAGAACTCGCCGCCGTTCTGGTACAGCAGCATGGCAAAGCTGCCGAGGCCGGTCGTGTTGGCGTTTTCTCCGGATTCGAGCAGGACCGACATGTTGGACTGCTGCAGGGTCGGCATATAGCGGATCAGATCGTCCCAGGTCCAGGGGTTATCCACGGTCGGAGCCGGGATTCCGAGCTTGGCCAGCAGATCCGAGCGGTAGAACATCACGGTCATGGTCTGCTGCTCCGGAACGGCATACAATCCGCCGTTGAATTCAAACGGCACCACCGCGCTCTCGCGGAACCGGCTGAGCACCGCCTTCAGATCGTCCGGGTCCGCCACCGTGCGAATGTCGCAGGCCACGCTGCGCAGGGCGTAGTCAATGGCCTGTGCACTGCCCGCTCCGAACAGCACGTCCGGGCCGTTGCCGGTCGCCAGCGACGGCAGAATGGCAGCCGCGGAGACAAGCTGCAGATTCACGCCGACCTTCTTGCCGTAGGTCTCCTCCGTATACGGCGTATAGAAGGAGCGGATCATGTCGCTGTAGATCGAGGACTGATCCCGGCCGGCGGTTGTCCACACGGTGATGGTCTCCTCGCCGTCGGTGTCGCCGCCGAGGCTGTTGTAATCCTCCACGAAGGAGGCAACAAACAGCTGGACGCCGTACCACAGCTTCTCAAAGAAGCCGGCGTCCGCCTCGGGAACCGGCTCGGAGGGAGCCGCCACCGTGATGGTATCCAGAGCCAGCGGACGGCTGGCCGCATCCACCATCCAGTCATTCAGGGTGGCGATGTTATCCTTAAAATACGAGAGGTTTTTGGCGACCTCGTCCGGGTCGTCATAGAAGGTGCGCAGCTGCAGCGCGGTCTTGGTCAGGATGACCAGGTCGCCGCCGGTGGCACCGGAAATCGCCTCGACCTGAGCGGCAATGGCCTCCAGCGCGTCGGCCTGGCGCCGCATCTCCTCGATGGTCTCGGGAATGGTTTCCTCCAGATGATAGTCACGGAACGAGTCCGGAGACGCGCTCATGATCATCAGCAGCTGACTGTAAATATCGTTCAGCGTGGCAATGGAACCGGCGGCCTGGCCGAGAATCTCGCCCATCTCACCGAGCGAAACACTCATGGACAGGGTATAGGTCTTGCCCGCCTCGAAGTAGAACCGACAGGGCGTATCCCCCGCCGAGACCGTGACGATCTCCCAGTTGCGGTTATAGGTAAAGCGCAGCGAACGCGCTTCCTCAAACGGAATTTCTCCGTCGAGCTTCAGCGTCCGCACGGAATAGAAGCCCTGAGAATAATTCTGACGGCAGCGCAGCCGGATCTCATACATTCCCGTTTCTTCCGGCGTAAACTCCCACGCCATTTCCCCGTAGGCCGTTGTCCAGTTGTTGCCGCCGATCATATTCAGGCTGATTTTGGAGCCCTTGTACGGCGTAGTGGCCGGCGAGGAGCGGTCCGACTGCGCCACCAGCGTGGAATTGGTTTTCCAGGACGGCAGCTCCGCCTGAATCACCGGGAGCGAGCGGGACGCATCGGCCACGCCCGCATACTGTGCCGCGTATTCCGCATAGGTGGGCAGCTCCTGCGGCGCCACGAAGCAGATGCTCCGGATGCGCACATCCTCGCGCATGGCATACACCGTCAGCTCGTTCTGCTCCGACAGGGCAAACAGCAGCGGCTCCTGCACATAGCCGGAGTTATCGGTCAGCCGGCGCTGCAGCCAGCCGCGCTCCTCAAAGGTCATTTCCCGCTGGGAGGGGCGGATGTCGTTGCCGTTGCTGTCCTCGCGAATCACATCCACCGCATCCTTGAAGCGGCGTGGCAGCACCACGCTGCTGGCCTCGCTGTAGGGCAGCTTGCGGTCAAGCATCAGCGCCAGCTCCACGTCGCGGGAACGGCCTTCAACCGGATCATATTCGATCACGGCCTGGTACAGTCCCGGCTTGGCGGAAAACCGCACGGTGACGCTGCCCTCCTCGCGGATCAGCAGGGCCCCGTCCTGTTCGGTTCCCGTACCGGAGCCGCCGAGCAGCGTCTCCGCCGTCAGCTCAAATTCGTCCTCCGGCTTCGCCTTCTGTTTTTCTGCGTGCTGCTGCAGGTAGGCCGCGTAGCTTTGCGACCCGGCAATGGCCACACCGGTGACCTCGCCGGACGGATCCCACGTCTCCGCAGTCTCCGGTTCCGCCGCCACGGCCGGAACCGCCATCAGGCACAGCACCGCTGCCGACAGCACCGCCGCGGTCTTTCTTTTCAT
>URYX01000034.1 GCA_900552225.1 uncultured Oscillospiraceae bacterium
GGCTGCAGTGCGCAGATGATCGGCTTTGCCGTGATGAGCTACCGTGAAAACCGCATCGGCGGCCTGGTGGCTCAGGGCCTCGGCACCTCCATGCTGCAGATTCCGAACATCATCAAGCGCCCGATCATCTGGCTGCCGCCGATTCTGTCCTCGGCCGTGCTGGGCCCGATTTCCACCTGCCTGCTGCAGATGACCAGCAACCCGGCCGGCTCCGGCATGGGAACGGCCGGCCTCGTCGGGCAGATCATGACCTATCAGACGATGACCGCCGGCGGAACCGCCCCGGCCATTGTGCTGCTCGAAATTGCGGTCATGCATTTTATAGCGCCGGCGTTGCTGACGCTCGGTATCGCGGAGAGTATGCGCAAGCTCGGCTGGATCCGTCCGGGCGACCTGAAGCTCTCCCTGTAAATCCGAAAAAATCCGCGAGAGCGCAGGAAAACCCGCCGGAGAGGCTTGCGGGTTTTCCTGCGCCGTGCTATAATATGGAATGAATACGGACACGGCGGCCCGGTGCCGGCCGTGACTGCCGGGGAAAAGGCGGAGACGCCGGGGAGGCAACATGGAACACTGGTTGGAACGTACATGGGCGGAGATTGATCTCGACGCCCTGCTCTATAATTATCGGCAGATCCGCGCCGTGACGGCGCCGCAGAGCCGCATTATGGCGGTCATCAAGGCGGACGCCTACGGCCACGGAGCCGTCGAGGTGGCGCATACACTGGGAGCCGCCGGCGCGGACTGGTTCGGCGTCTCAAATCTGGAGGAGGGCATTCAGCTGCGGAAGGCGGGCATCTCCCAGCCGATCCTGATTCTGTCCTACACCCCGCCCGAGGAGGCGGCGCGGCTGGCGCAGTACCGGATTACACAGGCGGTCATTCACGCGGAGCACGGCCGCCGCCTGGAGGAGGCGGCCGCCCGGGCCGGCGTCACGGTGGACATACACCTGAAGGTGGATACGGGCATGACGCGCGTCGGATTTCCCTATCCGTCCGCCGACCCCGAACAGACGCTCGACGAGATGGAGTCAATCTGCCGCCTGCCGCATCTGCGGGCCGAGGGGATTTTCACCCATTTTGCGGTATCGGACGAGGAGGATGGCGAGGACTTTACCCGCCGCCAGTACGCCTGCTTTACCGAGGCGGTGCAGAAGCTCGCCGGGCGCGGCATAACCTTCGCCCTGCGGCATTGCTGCAACAGCGCGGCCGTGCTGCGCTTCCCGGAGATGCACCTGGACATGGTGCGTCCCGGCCTCATTCTGTACGGCCTGACTCCGGCCGCCTTTTTGGGAGAATCGCTCGGCCTGCGCCCGGTCATGGCGCTGAAAACGCGCGTCTCCATGGTCAAGACGGTGGCGGCCGGCGAAACCGTCAGCTACGGCCGCACCTATACCGCACCGCGGGAGATGCGGATTGCCACCGTCCCGATCGGCTACGCCGACGGCTACAGCCGCCGCCTGTCCAACCGCGGCTATATGCTGATTCACGGGCAGAAGGCGCCGGTGATCGGCCGCGTCTGCATGGATCAGTGTATGCTCGACGTGACCGACATCCCCGGCGTGCATGAGGAGACCCAGGCCGTGGTATTCGGGGAGGAGGACGGCGTCCGCCTGCCGGTGGAGACCTTCGCCGCCTGGTCGGATACCATCCATTACGAGGCCGTCTGCGAAATCGGCAAGCGGGTGCCGCGCCTGTTTTTGAAGCGCGGCGAAGTGGTGGGGCAGCTCAACTACGTCATTTGAACGGCCGGACGGGCCAGACGATCCGAAAAGCAGGGAGGAATGGATGTGCCGGACTATCAGCCGACGGTGCCGAGATATGACATCCGGGTGGAGTATCTTGTCACGGTGCACTATTACGAATACAGCAAGAATTTTGAGTTCGACTGCGAGCAGCACGATTTCTGGGAGCTCGTCTACGTGGATAAGGGCGAGGCCACTGTGCTGTCCGACGGGGTGCGCTATGCGCTGCGGCAGGGCGAGATGTTTTTCCATAAGCCGAACGAGCTGCACGCCGCCATGGCGAACGGGATGGTGGCACCGAATATGGTCATCGTCTCCTTCGGCTGTCATTCGCCGGCCATGGATTGGTTCGCCGGACGGCGGCTGGCCGTGGATGAGGAGGAGAAGGAGTGCCTGTCGCGTCTGCTGAAGGAGGCGTTTTCCGCCTTTGAGCCGCCGTTTGACGACCCCTATTCCGTGGGGCTGACACGGGCGCAGGAGCCCGCCTTCGGCAGTGAGCAGATGACCGCGCTGCTGCTCGAGCTGCTGCTTTTGCGGATCCGCCGCCGGAACGACCCGGAGGCGCAGCCGCATCAGGTGTCCTCGCTGAAGAAGCATACGAGCAACGAGCTGGTTCAGCATATTCAGGAATATATGCAGGAGAACGTGGCCGGGAACCTGACCTTTGCCCAGGTGTGCCGCTATTCGGCCCAGAGCGCCACCAACCTCAAGACCGTGTTCAAATCAGTGACGGGCATGGGCGTGATGGAGTACTACCGCAAGCTGAAAATCGACGCCGCCAAGCGCCTGATGCGCGAGGGGCACCACAATATCACCCAGATTGCCGACCAGCTCGGCTACACCTCGGTGCACTATTTTTCCCGCCATTTCAAGCGGGCCACCGGCATGACGCCGAGTGAATACAGCCTGTCGATCCAGGCAAAATAATAAAAGGGGAGGCGGCGTCATGGCGTTTGCGCATCTGCATGTACACAGCGAATACAGCCTTTTGGACGGCGCCTGCCGTATCCGCGAGCTGGTCTCCCGCGTCAGGGCGCTGGGACAGACCGCGGTAGCCGTTACGGATCACGGCGTGATGTACGGTGCCGTGGAGTTCTATAAGGAAGCCAAGAAACAGGGCATCCGGCCGATCATCGGCTGCGAGGTCTATGTGGCGGCGCGCTCGCGGACGGACAGGGTGCACGGCGTGGACAACGAGCACGCCCATTTGGTGCTGCTCTGCGAAAACGAGACCGGCTACCGCAACCTGATCCGGATGGTGTCCGCCGCCTGGACGGAGGGCTTTTACGGCAAGCCGCGGGTGGACCGCGAGCTGCTGGAGCGTTACCATGAGGGCCTGATCGCGCTGTCGGCCTGCCTGGCGGGGGAGATTCCGCGGGCGCTGCTGCGCGGCGACTACGAAAAGGCACGGGAGACGGCGCTCTATTACGACCGCCTGTTCGGCCGCGGCAATTTTTACCTGGAGCTGCAGGATCACGGACTCCCCGAGCAGCGGCAGATCAGCCCTCAGCTGCTGCGGCTGTCCGCGGAGACGGGCATCCCGCCGGTGTGCACCAACGACGCGCATTACCTGACGCGGGAGGACGCGGCCATGCAGCGGGTGCTGGTCTGCATTCAGACGGGCACCACCGTGGCCGAGCCGTCCTCCATGGTGTTTGAAACCGATGAATTCTACCTGAAATCCGAGGAGGAGATGCGCGCCCTGTTCCCGCAGGTGCCCGAGGCGGCGGACAACACCGCCCGCATTGCGGAGCGCTGTCAGGTGGACTTTACGTTCGGCCAGACCAAGCTGCCGCACTTTGACGCACCGGGCGGCGACAGCAAGGCCTATTTCCGTAAGCTCTGTGAGGAGGGGCTTTTCCGGCGCTACGGCGAGCATCCGCCGGAGACGGTGCGCGGGCGGATGGAATACGAAATCCGCACGGTCGAGCAGATGGGGTACGTGGACTATTACCTCATCGTCCACGACTATGTGCACTATGCCAAAACACACGATATTCCCGTGGGCCCCGGGCGCGGCTCGGGCGCCGGAAGCCTGTGCGCCTACTGCATCGGCATCACGGACATCGACCCGATCCGCTATGACCTGCTGTTTGAGCGGTTTCTTAACCCGGAACGTGTGTCGATGCCGGATTTTGACGTGGATTTCTGCGATGCCAAGCGCCAGCAGGTGGTGGATTACGTGATCCGCCGCTACGGCGCGGACCACGTGGCACAGATTGTGACCTTCGGAACCCTCAAGGCGCGCGCGGCCATCCGCGACGTGGCGCGTGCCCTGGCGATGCCCTATGCCGCAGCCGACGCGGTGGCCAAGCTGGTGCCGAACGAGCTGAATATGACCATCGAAAAGGCACTGGCGCAGTCGAAGGAGCTGCGGGAAAAGGCGGAATCCGATGGGCAGGTGAAGCGCCTGCTGGAGATGGCGCAGCGCGTGGAGGGAATGCCCCGCCACGCCTCGACCCATGCGGCCGGCGTGGTCATCACCGCCGACCCCGTCGGAGAATATGTGCCGCTGTGCCTGAACGGGGACGCGGTGGCGACCCAATACACCATGGGCATTTTGGAGGAGCTCGGACTTCTCAAGATGGATTTTCTCGGGTTGAGCAACCTGTCCATCATCGACGACGCGCAAAGGCTGATTCGCCTCCGCGAGCCCGCATTCGACATCGAAAAGGTGTCGCTGGAGGAGCCGCGCGTCTACCGGATGCTGGAGCAGGGCAGCTGCGAGGGTGTGTTCCAGCTGGAATCCGCCGGCATGCGGCGGCTGCTCCAGCAGATGAAGCCCCGCTGCCTCGAGGACCTGATTGCCGCCATCTCGCTCTACCGACCCGGCCCGATGGAATCCATCCCGAAATATATCGATAACCGCCAGCACCCGGAAAAAACCGCCTATCTCCACCCGCTGCTGCGCCCGATTTTGGAGGTGACCTGCGGCTGCCCTGTCTATCAGGAGCAGGTGATGCAGATTTTCCGGGATCTGGCCGGCTATTCGCTCGGCCGCGCCGACATCGTGCGGCGCGCCATGAGCAAGAAAAAGCACGACGTGATGGAGCGCGAGCGCGAAATTTTCATCCACGGTCTGACCGACGAAACGGGAGCCGTTCTGGTGGAGGGCTGCGTGCGCCGCGGTGTGCCGGAGAAAACGGCGGCGGAGCTGTTCGATCAGCTGACTGCCTTCGCCTCCTATGCCTTCAATAAATCCCATGCCGCTGCCTATGCCCTGGTGGCCTACCGCACGGCCTACCTGAAATGCCTGTATCCGCGGGAGTATATGGCGGCGCTGCTGACCGGCGCGCTCTACGGCGGCAAGGTGGTGCGCTATATCGCGGAATGCACCCGGCTCGGCATCCGGGTGCTGCCGCCCTCCGTCAACCGGAGCGGCTCGGAATTCTCGGTCGAGGGGCGCGACATCCGCTTCGGCCTGCTGGCCGTCAAGAATATCGGCTCCTCCGTGATCGACCGGATCACGGAGGAACGTGAAAAGGGCGGCTCCTTTACAAGCTTTCAGGACTTCGGACAGCGCATGGCGGCCTATTCCGAGTGGAACCGCCGCGCGATGGAGAGCCTGATTCAGTGCGGTGCGCTGGACGGCCTGGGTGCCAACCGCCGCCAGATGATGACCGTCTATTCCTCGCGGATGGACGAGTGGGAGCAGGCCTACCGCCGCAAAATGGACGGACAGCTCGGCTTTTTTGATGAGCCGGAGGAGGCGGAGAGCTATGCGCCGCCGCTTCCCGACTGCGAGGAGTTCCCCGAGCAGGAGCGCCTCGAAATGGAAAAGGAGATCATGGGCCTCTACCTGTCCGGTCACCCGCTGGCTCCGTATGCGGCGCTCTATGACGATCCGCGGATTATGCCGCTGGACCGCCTGCGCGCCGAGCTGGAGGAGCAGGGGGAGGACGCGGTGGACGGACGTCCTGTGACGCTGCTCGTGATGCTGTCCCGCCTGAGGGCGCGCACCACGAAGCAGAACGCGACCATGGCGACCGGCCTGGCGGAGGACTATTACGACAGCATCGAGCTGCTGGTGTTCCCGAAGGCGTTCGAGCAGTACCGGAGCCTGCTGCAGAGCGGAGGCGCGCTGCTGCTGTCCGGACGCATCAGCGCCCGGGAGGATGAGACGGCGAAGCTCGTGGTGGACCGCGTGACGGCGGCGCCGCCGCCCGGCGAGCCGCTGCCCGCCTCGGCCTTCCGCGGAGGCTCGGGTGCGCCGGGGAACGCGGGAGCAAGAATCGCCGCCGTGTCCCGGCCTGCCGTATCGCCCGAAGCCCCCGCCGCACCGCAGCCGAAGGCCCCCTCCGCACACCACGGCGTGTATCTGCGCCTGCCCTCGGAGCAGCATCTGCTGTGGCGCCGGGTGCAGCCGGTGCTGCAGCTGTTTCAGGGGGAGGAGCCGCTCTATCTGCGGCTGACCGATTCCGGACGCATGGTGCTGTGCCCCAAGGCCCTGTGGGTGGAGCCGGATGCGGAGCTGCTGAAGGAGCTGAAGCGCATCCTCGGGGAGGACAACGTGGCCCGGCTGCGGTAGCTGGCAAAAAGGTCGAAAAACCGCCAGAAAATTCGACGTTTTTTCTATAGGGATTGTCTTGCACTTTCTGCACGGGAATGGTATAATAATTTCGTTTGCAGAGGAAGAACAAAACGCCTTGCAGCCGCCGCCTGTTCGGACGGCGGAAGAAAGCAGTTAAGGGAGAGATCGTTATGGCTATTAAGAGAATTGCGGTACTGACGAGCGGCGGAGACGCCCCCGGTATGAATGCGGCCATCCGCGCCGTAACGCGGACGGCTCTCGGACGCGGGATTTCCGTCAGCGGCGTATACCGCGGATATAACGGACTGATTCACGGAGATCTGGTGGATATGACGCTGCGCAGCGTATCGGATATTATCCATCGCGGCGGCACGATGCTGTTTACGGCACGCAGCCCCGAATTCCGCACGGAGGAGGGCATCCAGAAGGCGGTGCGCACCTGTGTGGAAAACGAGATTGAGGGCCTGGTGGTCATCGGCGGTGACGGCTCCTTCCGCGGCGCGCAGGATCTGACGCGTCACGGGGTGCCCTGCATCGGCATTCCGGGAACCATCGACAACGACATTTCCTGCTGTGAGCATACCATCGGCTTTGATACGGCGCTGAACACCTGCGTGGAGATGATCGACAAGCTGCGCGATACCGCCCAGTCGCACGATCGCTGCAGCGTGGTGGAGGTCATGGGCCGCCGCGCCGGGGATATGGCGCTGAACGTCGGACTGGCGGTCGGAGCCACCGGCATTGTCGTGCCCGAGGTTCCGTTCGATATGGAACGGGATGTGCTGGCGCGTATCCGCCGCGCCTCCGAGACCGGCAAGAAGCACTTCATCTTTGTGGTGGCCGAGGGTGTCGGCCACGTGATGGAGATGGCCTCCGAGATCGAAAAGAGCACCGGCATCGAGACGCGTGCCACCATCCTCGGCCACGTGCAGCGCGGCGGCTCTCCGAGCACCTACGACCGCGTGCTGGCCAGCCAGATGGGCCATCGCGCCGTGGAGCTGCTGATAGAAGGCAAGGAGAACCGCGTGGTCGCCAGTCAGAACGGCGGCATCGTGGACTTCGACATCGAGGAAGCGCTTGCCATGAAGAAGCCGTTCGATAAGGCGATGTACGACATGGCACACGAGATCTCCATCTGACGATCGGATACCCCGATGATTGGATGACGCCCCGATGTTCTGACCGTTTGGCCGTTGGATTTTCTGCCCGCCCGGCTCTTTGGCGGAAATCTGACGGCCGCCTGCTTCGTCTGATTCTTTGGCGGGCATCCAATGGCCGCCCGCTTCGTCTGATTCTTTGATGGGGGGCAGCCGACGGCTGCTGGCTCCGTCCGATTCCCTGTCCGACGCTCCGTCGGATGTTGTTCAGACCTCTGACCGCCCGCTGTCCGGCTTTTGCCGGATGGCGGGCGGTTTTGTCTGTCTGTCGGCCGGCCATGACGGCCATCTTGGAACCATCCCATAACCATCTCGGAATCATCCTGAAACCATCCCGTAACCATCCCGTAACTATCCCATAACTATTCAGAAACTATCCCGGGACTATCCCGTAACCATCCCGGAACCACCCCGTAACTATCCCATAACCATCCCGGGACTATCCTACAACTATCCCGAAATCATCCCGAGGCCATCTCGTAACCACCTCAGAACCATTCCGGAACTACCTCAGAATCATCCCCGGTCTATCTCAAAATCCGCGACGGTTTCCGGTGGGCGTTTTGGTGTCCGCGTCCCGTCCATTTCCCATAAAATGAAAAAACAGCCCGTCTCCGACGTGCCGGGGCACATCGAAAACGGGCTGTATACAGTGCGGCCCGGCAAAACCGCCGGGCCGCCGCTTTTGACCGGTTTTCGACCGGCTTTGGACAGATTCGGACACATTTGGACAGGCCAAAGGCGGGCCAAAATTACCGCGCCTTGGTCCTGACCTCCTGCAGCGCCTTTTCCGTGAATTCCGCCTCGGTCATGCTGCCGATGTCGCCGGCGTCGCGCGACCGCACGGACACCGTGCCATTTTCCAGCTCCTTGTCCCCGAGAATCAGCATATAGGGGACACGCTGCATCTGCGCCTCGCGGATCTTATAGCCGATCTTTTCGCCGCGCATATCCGCCTCGGCCCGCAGCCCGGCATCGCACAGCCGCTCGGCCAAGGCCTTGGCCTGCGCGGCCTGCCGCTCGGAGATGGGGAGCACGCGCACCTGCTCCGGAGCAAGCCACAGCGGGAATTTTCCGGCATAATGCTCGATCAGAATTCCGATGAAGCGCTCAATGGAGCCGAACACCACACGGTGGATCATGATCGGGCGGTGCTTCTCGCCGTCACTGCCGATGTACTCGGCCTCGAAGCGGAGCGGAAGCTGGAAGTCCAGCTGAATCGTGCCGCACTGCCAGGTACGGCCGATGGAATCCTTGAGGTGGAAGTCAATCTTCGGGCCGTAGAAGGCACCGTCTCCCTCGTTGATCACATAGGGCATATGCAGCTCCTCCAAGGCCGCCTTGAGGCCGTTGGTGGCCGCCTCCCAGTCCTCCGGTGCCCCGATATGATCCTCCGGCATGGTGGACAGCTCGACGTGATATTCAAAGCCGAATTCGCGGTAAACCTTGTCGATCAGCGCCACAACGCCCTTGATTTCGTCCGTGATCTGCTCCTGCGTCATAAAAATGTGGGCATCGTCCTGCGTAAAGCACCGGACGCGGAACAGGCCGTGGAGCGCGCCGGAGAGCTCATGACGGTGGACCAGGCCCAGCTCACCGTACCGCAGGGGCAGGTCTCGGTAGGAATGGGGTTCCAGCTCATAGACCAGAATACTGCCGGGGCAGTTCATGGGCTTGATGGCAAAGTCCTCGCCGTCAATGACGGTGGTATACATATTATCCTTGTAGTGATCCCAGTGGCCGGAGGTCTCCCACAGAGTCCGCTTCATGATCTGAGGAGTGGAGATCTCCACATAGTTCCACTTCTTGTGGACCTGACGCCAGTAGTCAATCAGCTCGTTTTTCAGAATCATTCCCTTCGGCAGGAAGAACGGGAAGCCGGGGCCCTCCTCCATCAGAGCAAACAGCCCGAGTTCCTTGCCGAGCTTGCGGTGGTCGCGCTTCTTGGCCTCCTCAATCTGCTCAAGATAAGCGTCCAGCTCGGCCTTTTTCGGAAACGCCGTACCGTAGATACGCTGCAGCATCTTGTTTTTCTCGTTGCCTCGCCAGTAGGCACCGGTGCAGGAGGTGAGCTTGACGGCCTTGACCCGTCCGGTATCCGGCAGATGGGGGCCGGCGCACAGATCCACAAAATCGCCCTGACGGTAGAAGGAGATGGACTCGCCCTTGGAGGCGTGCTCCTCGAGCAGCTCCAGCTTATACGGCTGATCCGCCATCAGCTGACGGGCCTCCTCCGCCGGCAGAAGAAACTGCTCAATCGGAAGTGCTTCCTTGATGATTTTGTTCATTTCCTGCTCAATGGCGGCCAGATCCTCCGGCAGAAACGCCTTTTCGCTGTCGAAATCGTAATAAAATCCGCCGTCGATGGCGGGGCCGATGGCCAGCTTGGTATCCGGCCATAACCGCTTCACCGCCTGGGCCATCACATGGCTGGCCGTATGCCAGAAGGTTTTTTTGCCGTCCTCGTCGTCGAAGGTCAGAATCTCAAGCTCCGCATCCTCGTTGAGAACCGTGCGCAGATCCACGACCTTGCCGTTCAGGCGAGCGGCGCATGCAGCGCGGTACAGTCCCATGGAGATGTCGCGGCACAGCGCCTCGACGGTGGTCCCTTTTTCCACCTGACGGACATCGCCGCCCTTGCAAGTAATGTTCAGCATTTCTTCATTCCTCCTTGAAAAATCAAAAAACCGCGTCCCTCTCGGTAAGGGACGCGGCAGTACGCGTGGTTCCACCCTTGTTCAGCCGGGGCGTTGGCCTCAGCTCTCAGGAGACCGGGATAACGGGGGTCAGTCCGTCACCCCTTACTCGGCATCCTTCCGGACGGTTCGGGGGCGAAGCTCCGAGGCGGTGACCGACCGCGAACACCTCGGTGCCGCTCACAGCACCCCGATCGGTCGGGGGCGGCACTCTCTGAACAGGGCGTGGATTTCGGGTGGTGTCCTCATCTGCGCTTTATGGTCTTATCATATACCACACGCGGTGGTTTGTCAATTCTTTTTTGCAAAAAAATCGGGTATCTCCATAGCGGCTGCCGCATACAGATGAAGGGGAAGGAGAGGAAGGCTTATGCTTTGCAGAATTACGGATATGCACGATAAAGAGGTCATCAACGTCTGCGACGGAAGCCGGATCGGGTGCGTGGACGACGTGGAGGTGGATACCTGTACGGCACAGCTGGTGGCCATTGTCATCCACGGCCGTCCCAAGCTGTTCGGACTGATGGGACACGAGGAAGACATTGTGATTCCGTGGAGGGAGATTGAGATTATCGGGGAGGAGACCATTTTGGTCACCCGCTCGTCTCCGATGCCTCCGCGGCCGCCGCACGGCCGTGTGCTGAACGGCATCTTCGGCCGCTGATGCCGGAGGCTTCGTCAGATTGTCTGCCCTGTGCCGCTGTCCTGGATACTTTCTCGGATCGGACGGAATGTCTCCTGGGCGGCCCTCCCGGTGTCGGAGAAGGTATCGGGTGGGGGCGGCCTGCTGCTGTATGCCCATGTGCTCCGGCAGTGGAAGCAGCAAGAAAACATAGCGTCGGAGAAAATTGCGGAAGACCGATCAATTTCACAGACTCAAAAAAGCCGATGATGTGAATGAGAACATCATCGGCTTTTTGTAATTCAGAAGGAGGCGGGTTTCTCCGAACTTTGTGCGGAGGATTGCCGCTTTTCGAGCCATACGGATACGCTGTATACGACAACGGCAAGCGCACAGCCGACCGCCAGATCCAAAACGGAATGCTGTTTGATGCATACCGTGGAGAGGCAAATCAGCGTTACGGTAACGGCCGAGGCAACACGCTGACCGGTTTTCCGGCTCAGCGGGGTATGCCGAAAGCACATCAGATGCAGGAGCAGGGATTCATAGCAGTGAAGACTCGGGCACACGTTGACCGGCTGATCGCTTGCATAAATGATGCGGCAGACCCATCGGAAAAATCCGGGACCCGCAGCGTCTGGGCGGAAATCCACGGCAGTCGGATAGACGCAGAATACAATCAGGCTGACAAATGCACCGCAAAACAGGGTGAAAAATGTGCGGCGGTACAGCGCGCGGTTGGTGCCATAAAGGTACAGCAGCATGCCGGGAACATAAACATACCATGTCACATAGGGGATAACAAAAGCCGGAAGAAAGGGAATTTTGTCATCCAGAACGACATGAATGATATGATAATCAAAATCCGGAAGCTGTACGAGAAAGTACAGCGCCGATAGCAGCAGAAACAGGGAAAACCACAAGAGCTCCCGATGCTTTTTCCAAAGGGCTTTCAACCGTATCACCTCATAGTTACTGTCCGGATTTCGGTATGTTGGTACAATATCGATTATAACATAAATCTTACTGCTTGGTAATAGACAAAATGCGCCGTGTGTATCATTTCAACGTGCGCAGATAAGCCTTTTGCTCCGGAGTCAGACGACGGCTCTCGATGGCCTTTTGAACGGTTCTGCGCTGAGTGGCGGGAGAGAGACGGCGTTGCTCGAGCAAGGGAAGCACCGCTTCGTAGTGAGCCGCCATGGCCGTGGCCAGATACCAGGCCACCATCATGGAGACGTAATAGGCTTCATCGGGGACGGTGGCTACAGTAACGAGATCCTCCGGGGTAAACCGTTCTCCGAGGAACCATCGCATCAGCACGCCGATGCCGTACCGCACGGTGTAGACATCACCGCAGCCGATCCAGAGGAGCGCCTGTGCATGCAGCCGATCGGGCTGAGAAATGAGAATGCGTGGCGCCATGGAATCGCAGGTGGCCCAATTGTCCACATACGGCAAAAAGGTGCACAGTGCATCGACGCAGGC
>URYX01000035.1 GCA_900552225.1 uncultured Oscillospiraceae bacterium
TGATTGAGGAGGGGGATGCCAACGCCTTCCTGGAGGCCTCGACCGCCGGGAAAAACACCGGATACAACAACGTGTCGGCGGGCTTTACCGTGCGGTCTACCGACAACTACACGTTCGGCTCCGCCGCCTCCTCGCTTTCCCAGAGCACGACGGTATACGAGGAGGGTCCCATCGGCCATAAGAAGGCGGCACTGCGGTACTATTTTCTGCAGGGAGATCAGGCGGATTATGCCGGGATGGCCGCGGCCTACCGCCGACATCTGGTTGGGCGCGGCGTGCTGCAGCACAGAACGGAGGGTGTACAGCCGCTGTATCTCGAGCTGCTGGGCGGCGCGGTGAAGCAGAAGTCGTTTTTGGGATTCCCGACCGACCGTGTGGAGGCGCTGACGGGATTTGCCGAGGCGGAGACCCTGCTGCGGGAGCTGTATGAGGAGGATGGCCTGAGCAACGTGAAGGTGCGTTACCTCAACTGGAGCAAGGAGATGCTATGGCAGCGCATAGCGGACGGGGCAACGGCGGCCTCCGAGCTCGGGGGTGCCCGGGCGCTCAGCCGTCTGCTGGAAACGGCGGAGCAAACCGGAGGCACGGTCTATCTGGATACCGATTATACCTCCGTGGCGCGGTTCGGGTGGTGGGACGGTGCCTATTTCTCGGCTGCCCACACCGTCTCCGGGACAACGGCCAAAACCTATATCTATCAGCTGCATACCTTCTATCCGAATCCCAAATTCCCGACGCAGTATCTTTTGTCGCTGAAGAAGCAGCAAAAGGCGGCGGGAGAGTTCCTGAAGGATGTACAGAAGCGGTACGGCACCGCACAGATCAGCCTCGGAAATCTCGGCAGCGTGCTCTTCTCCGACTATCGCACGGCCGGGGATTCGCGGCAGACGGCGGCGGATGTGCGGCGCGCCATCGGCGAGAGCTATGCGCAGGCCGGACGGGAGCTGATGCTGACCGGCGGCAATGCCTATATGCTGGGATCGGCCTCCCATATCCTGCATATTCCCACTACCGGCAATTTCGATATGTTCGACGAGGCCGTGCCGTTTTATGCCATGGTGCTGCACGGCTATCTCTCCTTTGCGGGGGACGCGCTGAATCTGTCGGAAAATCCGCAGAAGGACTTTTTGAAAACGGTGGAGATGGGCGGGGCCCTTTGCTATGCGTGGTTTACCGCGCCTTCGGAGCGTCTGCAGGGAACGGCGTATACGTCGTGGTACAGCGGAGATCCGGAGTATTGGCGCGGGGATGCCGCCGCCCGTTATGCGCAGCTGGATGCGCTCTATCGGAAAACCGCATCGGCGGAAATTATCGGGCACCGCAGGCTGGAAAACGGCGTATACGTCACCACCTACGACAACGGGGTGGTCACTGTTGTCAATTACACCGATCGGCCGGTGCAGACCGATTTCGGAACCGTGGAGGCCGCCGGGTATCTTGTGAGTGAAAAGGAGAATGCCGCGTGAAATTGCCCTATGAACGGCGAAAAAGTCTGATCGGGCTTCTGTGCGTTTCACCGTGGATCATCGGCTTCCTTTGCCTGTACCTGTATCCGTTGGTTCAGTCGGTGCGCTATTCGCTCAGCGACCTGACCTTTCAGGCCGGAACACTGAACGTCCGTTTTGTCGGATGGGAGAACTACAAGACCGCTTTTCTGTCCGATCCCGTGTTTGTCCGTATTCTGACGGCGACACTGAAGGATATGCTGTATCAGGTTCCGATTATTCTGATCTACAGCATGATCGTGGCTCTGCTGCTGAACCATAAATTCCGCGGCCGGGCGGTGATGCGCTCCATCTTTTTTCTGCCCGTCATCATCGCAACCGGCGTGGTGATGAATATCATGAAGACCGATACGGTCTCCATGCTGATGATGTCCGATGCCGGCTCCTCCAGCATGTTCAAGGCGGATATGTTTCAGACAATGCTGCAGGAGACCGGGGTAGAGAGCAGTGTGGTCAATGCCGTAATCGATGCCGCCAACAATATTTTTGATTTGTCCTGGCGCTCCGGCATCCAGATTCTGCTGTTTTTGGCCGGATTGCAGTCCGTGCCGAGGCCGCTGTATGAGGCATCGGCCATGGACGGATGTACCGCATGGGAGCGGTATTGGAAGGTGACCTTCCCGATCATGACCCCGATTCTGATGATCAATCTGATTTATACCATCGTGGATCACTTTACGTCCTTTGATAACGCCGTGATGCAGAGCATCATGGAATATTCCTCTCAGCTGAAATACGCCTACAGCTCGACGCTGGCGTGGATTTATTTTGCGGCAATCATCGGCATTTTGCTGCTGGCGGCTTTTCTGATGCGCCGTCGGATGTCCTATCTGGATTTGTAGGGGGTGGCCGACATGGAAAAAATCACGGAAAGAGCCCGCAGCCTGGCAGAGCTTCTGAAGCAGGCGGAGACGGGGGCCGCCGGGCAGCGCCTCCGCCGCCGGGCGGGTGCCTTTGCCCTGGCGCTGTTTCGCTACGCCCTGCTGTTCGGACTGGCATTTATCATTGTGTACCCGCTGCTGTATATGATCAGCATGGCCTTCCGCACGGCCGACGATATCCTGGATCCGACCGTCATCTGGCTGCCGCGCCATTTCACGCTGCGGAATATGGCGGATGCTCTGGTGGGAATGCGGTATGGTGAGGCCCTGTGGAATACGGTATCCATCAGCGTGCTGAGCTCGCTGCTTCAGCTGGCCTCCTGCGCCATCGTGGGATACGGGTTTGCACGGTTTCGGTTCAAGGGAAAATCACTGCTGTTCGGACTGGTGCTGCTGACCATCATTATCCCGCCGCAGATCGTGTTCATTCCCACCTATCTGATGTACAGTCATTACGATCTGTTCGGCCTGACAACCGCTCTGTTCGGGGCGGAGGCCTACGCCAATCTGATCGATACCCGATGGACCATGTATCTCCCCGCGCTGTTCGGAGTCGGAATCCGTTCGGGGCTGTTCATCTACATTTTCCGCCAGTTTTTCCGCGGGCTGCCGCCGGAGCTGGAGGATGCGGCCTATGTGGACGGCTGCGGGCACGGCCGCACGTTTTTGCGTGTGATTGTGCCGAATGCGGGCTCCGCGTTTTTGACGGTGTTTCTGTTTTCGCTGGTGTGGTACTGGAACGATTATTACTACATGAGCATGTATTTCAACAAGACGCAGAACATCTCTCTGGCGCTGAACGGGCTGACCCGCAACCTGTCGGATGCGGTTTCGGTCAACGTCAACGAGGTCTCTGTGCGGGCGCAGGCCGGCTGTCTGCTGGCGATTGCTCCGCTTCTGATTGTGTTTATTGTGCTGCAGAAGTATTTTACGGAGGGGGTCGAGCGCACGGGAATTGTGGGATGAGCGGGGGTAAAACGGCGTGAAATTATTTCAATATACCAAAAAGGGAAAAGGAGTGTTGCATGTGTGTAAACAAACCAAGAGGCTGCGCTGGCTTGCCGGCCTGATTGCCTGTGCGGTGCTTCTGACCGTTGCCGGCTGCAACGGTCAGGGATCAACCTCGGGCAGCTCGGAGGGCGGCGAAAAGGTCAGCGGCGAATGGGCGCTGCCGGAGCTGAAAAATCTGAACGGCAATACGCTCACGATGCTGGTGGCCAACGGAGGCGGTCTGGGAGAGGAGATCGAGCAGCTGCTGAAAACCGAATACGGGCTGACGGTGGACTATATCGAGGTGCCGTGGAATGAAACCACCACTAAATTGGCGGCACTGGTGGTCTCCAATTCCTCGCCCGATGTGTTCGGCAAGGAGCCGCAGGTCAATTTCATTTCCGGCAACCTGATCCAGCCGGTGGATGATTATGTGGACTGGAGCCATAAGTACTACGACAAATACCGCAGCTTTTACGAGGAGAACATCTGGAACGGCAAGCATTACGGTCTGTATAACAGCGTCTATGTCGTCAACGGCTGCTACTACAACAAGAAGCTGTTCAACGACGCAGGACTGGAATCTCCGTGGGATCTGTATCTGCAGGACAAATGGGATTGGGATGCCTTTGCGGAGGCGGCGGAAAACCTGACGCAGGATACCAACGACGACGGCGAGGTGGACGTATACGGCTTTGCGTTCAACCGCCCGATCGTCTGGCCGTATGTCACGGGGGAAACCTTTGCCAAGGTGGACGGGGCCAATCTGACCATCGAGAGCAATATGTACAGTCAGAATCTGGCGCGTGCCATGAACTACATTTTCGATCTGATCGACGTCAAGCACTACGGCTCGACCGAGCCGACCGCCATCGAGCTGTTTGCCGGCGGCGGCTCCGCCATGCTGCTGCATGACAACAAGCTGATGTACAGCTATTTGAAGGATATGATTGCCAACGATACGCTCGGCGCGGCTCCGATGCCCCGCGATCCGCAGCAGTCCAAGTATTACGCCCGGGATATGGTCAGCGCCATCACCATCCCGGTGGGAGCCAAGAATCCGCAGGCGGCCGTTGCGCTGAACGCCGTGATGCTGTACAACACCTACTACAAGCCGAACGCTCTGGAGGATACGTATGCGAAAATCCAGCAGGAATACGGCATGAGCGATACGCTGATCGAGCAGCTGCGCACGATCCACGGCGAGACGGGGAAGGAGACCAATATTGCCGGTGTGCATGAGGGGATCGAGGATCTCGGCTACAACCTCACCTGGCATACCATTTACTGGGGCATCCCGTGGGCGACCGCTCTGGAGAACAACAAGGCGGAGATGGACAGCATGATTGCGGCTGCACTGGACGATGTCAGCTACGATCCGCCGTCCGGGGAAAAGATTATCGAGAATTTTGAAAGCATTTATGTAGAAAGCCTGGATAAGCCGATTGTGTCGAAGCTCCTGCCGATTGCGGAGGGAAGCAAGGAGTACGAGCTGTACCTGGATGCCGAGGTCAAGCACGGCGGAAACTACAGCGGCAAGCTGTATTACAACGTGGACGATATCGGCTGGGGCGGCTT
The DNA here is from genome assembly GCA_900552225.1 of uncultured Oscillospiraceae bacterium. Classification (GTDB taxonomy): domain Bacteria; phylum Bacillota; class Clostridia; order Oscillospirales; family Acutalibacteraceae; genus UMGS1487. Next base: position 4,955 of record URYX01000035.1, read on the forward strand.
CAGGCGCAATGTCAACAAGACCTGGAACACCAACAACACCCTGTCCCTGTGGGCACAGGGAGACGGAACACAGCAGCAACTGACCATCACCTTTGTGGACGGCTCCAATGTGGCCTGGTCCTACTCGCTGGAAATCACGGGGACCGAGGGGAAGGTCTATGAAATTCCCTTTACGGATTTCACTCCTCCGGCTGCACTGCAGGGTGAGGGCGTGGAGATGAACCTGTCCAACATCGCAACGATTCAGTTTGCCGTCAAGGGCCAGGGAGTCTATGCGGGATCGCATCAGCTGAATCTGGACGATGTGCAGGCGGTTTCGCGCCGTTAAGGACACCGTATGAGCCCGGCAATGTTTTAAATTAACTATATGATAAAGGAGCAAAGCAACATGAAAAAGATACTCGGCGCAATTTCGGTATTGACAATTCTGGCGACGCTTCTCATCAGCACTCTGGCGGTTTCCGCTACGGAGCCCGAGGAAGCCGTGCGGACCGTTTACTCTTACGCAAACCACTGGATGACCGACCAGGGCGGTACCCTGGAGCTGGTAAGCGGCGGCCTGACGCTCAAAAACGGGGCGGCCAATTACGGCTACATGAAAAATACGGCCGATTTCAATGCACGTGTCAAGCTGACCTCGGACGGGGGCCGCTTTGGCGGCGAAAATACGGCGGACGGTGTGCGCTTCACCATCCGGAATCCCGGGGAGACGACCGATCTGATTGTGGTGATCGGCAGTGCCATGGCGGTGCAGTGGAAGCAGGTCATCACCGTGGAGGGGCACTCGGATGCCTTCGTGACCTATACCTGCCCGCTGGACCGGTTTGTGCTGGAGGCGGACAACAAGGGCACTCCCGTGTTTACGGCAGAGGATAAGGGTGTGACCACCTTTACGGCTGCGGCTGCGGCCGGACGCCTGATCGCCGACGATTATGACATTTACGAGATGGCCTTTAACATCCTCAGCAATGTGCAGGGGCGTGCACTGACCTTCGGTACGATGGACATTGTCTCCGGCGGCAGCGCCCGCACGGTGCATACCTTCCAGAGCTGGCTGCTGGAGGGAGGCTCGCTGGCCTCCGACGGCACGGGCATTGCCCTCAGCAACTCTGCCGCGTATTCCTATATGAAGAATCACGCAGACTTTACGGCGGCCGTCAGGCTGACCTCGGACGGTGCCCGCTTTAACGGCAGCAACGCGATCGATGCTCTGCGGGTGTATATCAGGAATCCCGGGCCCTCCGTGGCGGTGCATGTGCTGTACACCAGTGCCATGAATGTCATCTGGAAGAAAACGCTGTGGGTGGAAGGAAACTCCGACGAGTATGTGGCCTACGACTGCCGGCTCGATGAGCTGATGCTGGAGCGCGACAACAAGGGCACTCCGGTGTTTACCGAGGAGGACAAGGGCGTGACCAGCTTTGCGGCCGCCGCGGCTGCGGGCCGTCTCCTGGCGGACGACTACGAATATTACAATCAGGCATTCAACATCGTCAGCACGGATACGGACTGTGTGCTGTATTTCCGGGAGTTGGAGGCGGTCAACTATCCGACGGCTCCGACGACCACCACCGCATCGACCACGACGACCACGTCGTCCTCCGCGACAACGACCACTACTGCCGATTCCGCCACAACCACAACGACGGAGCAGCCGGCCGAGACCACCACGACAGCCTCCTCCGCTCCGCAGACGGAGCAGCGCGCCGAACGGATTCAGGCGTGGGATTCCCTGGAAAACTGGAGGGTGGGACAGGGCGGCACCATAGATCTGTCCGGAGGGGCGCTGACGCTGAAGAATACCGGCGGTGCCTATGCCTTCGCGGCCAACAATCAGGATTTCCGCAACCGTGTCCGGCTGACCCGTGACGGGGAGGCCTATACCGGAAGCAACGGAATCGATGCTCTGCGCCTGACGGTGAAAAACACCGGCGACGCTTATGATCTGATGCTGATTTATGTGGATGAGCGGGGCTACACCTGGAAGCAGATTGTGACGATTGCCGGAGCTTCCGAGGAATTTGTCGGTTACGATTATCCCCTGGACAATTTCCTGCTCGAAAACGCCGACAAGGAGATGCCCAAGGGAACCACCCGCCGGGAAATGGCGGAGGCGGGCTATCTGACGGCGGAGAACTGGCCGATCTGGGAGCTGATGCTGAATATGGTGACGACGGACCCCGCCTGCACCATGAGCTTTGGGGAGCTCCTTAAGGTATACACGGCCGAGGTGACGGAGCCGACCCCCGGAACGGGTACGACCGCGACCCCCGGCGGAGAGGGCCCGGAGACGGGAGCCGACGGACTGACCGCGGTGTGGGTGCTTTTGACGGCGGCAGCCGCGGGAGCTGCGCTTCTCGGACTGCTCGGCAAAAAGCGGGAGGCCGCATAAGAAACATTCCGAAGGAGGAACGATGATGTCAAGATTTTTGTCTGTGTTGGCGGTATGCGCAGTGCTGATGGGGCTGTTTGTCGGCATCGGAGCCGTATCCGCGGCGGCCGAGGGCTCGGAATACGTCGTGGTGCTGGAGGATTTTGAGGACGCGGAGCGTGTGCAGTCGTTTTTGCCGGTTCCGCCGCAGGACGGCACGATGATCCAGACCAAGAGCAAGGCCTATCGGGGCTCTGCCTGCGGACTGTTTGTCAACAGTGCGGCCTACGGTGCGGTCAAGGACAATGCCGATTATGCCAACAAGGTGCTGCTGACCTACGACAACCAGCTGATGGCGGACGGACAGTCCAACGTGTTTGATGCCTTCCGCCTGTATATCCAGAATCCGGGGGAGGAGGTCACCTTCCGGATGCAGTTTGTGACGGCACTCGGCAACACCTTCTTCTGCGATGCCTCCATCCCGCACAGCGAGGAGTTTGTGGCCTATGATTTCCCGATCCGGGAATGCCGGAAAAACTCCATGGAGTCGAAGGAGACCTTCGGAGGCGAAACGGATCCGTTCAATGCGCAGATTTGGGAGATTTTGTTCGTCTATGTGTCCGATACGCGGGATCTGAAGCTGTATGTGGACGATCTGAGTCTGGTGAAATATGACATGGACGAGGAGCCGGTGACTACGCAGCCCGAGGAGACCACCACGACCACGGAGCCGACGCAGTCCACGATTGCGTCCACCGTGACGACGGCTTCCCGCAGCACGGCTTCGACCACCGGCACCTCTGCGCAGGAGAGCCCGTCGGAGGGCTTCCCGGTCTGGGGCATTGTGCTGATTGCGGTGGGCGTGCTGGCCGTGGCGGCAGGCATCTTTGCCGTGTGCCGCATCGTCAAAAGAAAGAAGTCGGCCTGAACATAGGCCGGACGGCAGACGGATGCCGTAGGTGCGCCCGGGCATAGGGGCGGCAGGTGCTGCTCCTATGCCCGGCGGCCGCGGCGCATGAATCTCGGAGAAGGGCCTGTTTCCTTGAGAGAAACGGAAGGGTGTAGGTATGAATCGTATAAATCCGTTGTCCGCTTGGCGAAAAAAGATGGTTTCTGCGGGAGCGGCGCTGTGCCTGCTGGCAGGCTCTCTGCCGTGTATCGGGGTGCAGGCCCGGGCGGCGCAGGCGGTGCTCTCCGGGACAGAGCCGACCGACAGCACCTCCGTTCTGGATTATGCCCGGTACCGTGCGCTTCACGCGGATGCGGTGCCGCTGCAGGAGACCCGGGTGCTCGGGGAATGCAGCGCGGCGGGCGGTCAGGCGGAATCCGGTGTGCCGCATGACGGCAAGACCGGTACGGTGCGGTGGAATGCGGAGGGCGATTTCGCGGAATGGACGGTGGAGCTTCCGTCGGACGGGCTTTACAGCGTGGCGCTGACCTATCAGGCGCTGCCGGGCAAGGGCGCGGATCCGGAGCTTTCGCTGCAGATCAACGGGGAACTGCCCTTTTCCGAGGCGGAGTCCCTGTCCCTGTACCGTGTCTGGAGGGATACCGTCGGGCCGGAGGAGCCGTTGGAAACGGATGCGTTCGGCAATGAATTGGCCTCGGATAAGATCGAGGTGTTTGCATGGATCACCGAGCCCCTGCGGGACAAGAGCGGCAGCTACCGCGACCCCTATCAGCTGTATTTCAGAGCGGGAATTAATACGCTGCGGCTGACGGCGGTGCATGAATGCATTGCGGTGGCCTCTGTCACACTGTACAGAGAGCAGGAGCTGCCGGATTATGCCGCATACAGTGCCGGATGGGACGAGGATGCCATCCGGCGGCAGGAGCTTCATTACAGCAGAACCTATCAGGCGGAGCGGCCGGACGCCACTTCCACCACTGTGCTCAGCGCGGCGTATGACCGTACCAGTGTCTATACGGAGCCGTCCGATCCGGCGGTCATGAAGCGCAATATCCTGGGAGGCGAGGAATGGGCCTATGCCTCCCAGTGGGCCGATTGGAACCTGACGGTTCCGGAGGACGGCTATTATAAGATAACCTTGAAATACCGACAAAACTATGTGCGCGGTCTGTACACAACCCGCCGCATTTCCATAGACGGGCAGCTCCTGTTTGAGGAGATGGGAAACGTGCAGTTTCCCTATTCCAACTCTTGGGAGAGCAAAACGCTGGGCAACGACGACGGAGATTTCCTGTTTTATCTGACCGAGGGGGAGCATACGCTCCGGATTGAGGCGATTCCGGGGGATACGGCGGAATCGCTGCAGCGCCTTACGGCGGCCTGGGAGGAGCTCGGGACCCTGTACCGTCAGATCGTCATGATTACCGGCTCCTCTCCGGATATTTATTTTGACTATTCGCTGGATAAGGATATTCCGAACCTTCTCAACCGGTTTTTGGATGTGGCGGATGTGCTGCGCACGGAAACCGATCGGATGGAGGCGCTGTCCGGAAAAAGCGGCAGTGCCGCCAACCAGCTGATCCGTTTGGCGGAGCAGCTGGAGAGCTTTACGCAGAAGCCGTATACGATCTCCCGCCGGCTGTCGCAGTTCCGGGAGAATATTTCGTCGCTTGCCGCCTGGATTCTGCAGCGCCGGGAGCAGCCGCTGGCCCTCGATTACATCGTGGTGCACTCTGCGGATACGGAGGCCCCGGCACTGGAGCATTCCTTCTGGAAGGAGCTTTGGTACCAGGTACGCATTTTCCTTGCCTCTTTTACGACGGATTACAACAACGTGCCGCTGCAGGAGGGACAGGGAGAAGCACTGGAGGTCTGGCTCGGCAGCGGCCGTGACCAGATGTACATTCTGCGGAATCTGATTGACCGCGATTTCTCCCGCAGCAGCAACGTCAACGTGACGCTGAAGCTGGTAGGGGCCGGCATCCTGACGCAGGCCGTGATGGCGGGTGTGGGGCCGGATGTGGCGCTGGATGCGGGTCGCACACTGCCGGTGGATCTGGCACTGCGCGGTGCGCTGCAGCCCCTGGAGGGCCGGGAGGGATATGAGGAGACGGTTGCCGCGTATATGCCTACCTCTCTGGTGCCGTATACTCTGGAGGGGCACGTGTACGGCCTGCCGCAGACCGAGGTATTCAATATGCTGTTTTACCGCGAGGACATTCTCGGCGAGATGGGCCTTGCCGTGCCGCAGACGTGGGAGGAGCTGTATGCCATAGCGCCGATTCTGCAGCGCAGCAACAAGGAAATCGGACTGCCGGCGGATGCCGCAACCTTCTATATGCTGCTGCTGCAGAAGGGAGGCTTCCCCTATACGGAGGACCGCACGGCGACGCTGCTGGACAGCGACGTGGCGTATGAGGCGTTTCTCGAATGGTGCACGCTGTATACGCAGTACGGCTTTTCCCTGTATAAGGATGACCTCAACCGCTTCAGCTCGGGAGAGATGCCGCTGACGGTCATGCCGTATACGTTTTACTGTCAGCTGCTGATTGCCGCACCGGAGATCAAGGGGCGCTGGAAGATGGCGCAGCTTCCGGGAACCGTGCGGGAGGACGGCACGGTGGACCGCAGCGACAATACCTCCTCCTCGGCCTGTGTGATGCTGGCGGATACCGAGCATCCGGAGGAGGCATGGCAGTTTATGCGCTGGTTTGTGTCGGCGGAGGTGCAGGCGGAGTACGGGCGGCAGATCGAGGCCGTGCTGGGAACCGCCAGCCGTTATACGCCCGCCAATACCGAGGCTATCCGCCGACTGAGCTGGACGGCCGAGGAGGCCGAGCTGCTGCTGAGTCAGTGGGCCTGCACCGACAATATTCCCGAGGTGCCGGGCGGCTATTATATCGGCCGCAACCTGAATAACGCATTCCGGGCGGTGCTGTATGCGGGGGAAAACCCGCGGGAAATGCTGCTGCAGTGGAATGAGGAAATCAATCGGGAGATCCTGCGCAAGCGGAAGGCCTATGGGCTGACCGGGGCGCAGAAGAAAGGAGCAAGATGAGCATGGCTCATACCAAACCCTGTTCGGAGGGCTTTTGGACGCGCGTCTGGCGCGCCCGGGTCAGTTATTTCATGATTGCCCCTTTCGGAGCCGTATTTTTTCTGTTTACCGTATTGCCGGTGCTGATGTCGATTTTCCTGAGCTTTACGGACTACGATATGCTGAACCTGTCCTCGTTTACGGGCCTGGACAACTATCTGCGGATGTTTCTGGACGATGACATTTTTCTGATTGCGCTGAAAAACACCCTGGTGTTTGCGCTGATTACGGGCCCCATCAGCTATTTTCTCTGCTTTTTCTTTGCCTGGCTGATCAACGAGCTGCATTCCGTGCTGCGTTCCTTTGTGACGCTGATTTTCTACGCGCCGGTGCTGTCGGGCAGCGTCTATACGGTCTGGCAGTTTCTGTTCAGCTCGGATCAGTACGGCTTTATCAACGGCGTGCTGATGAATCTCGGACTGATCCAGGAGCCGATTGCCTGGCTGGCGGATGCCGGATATATTATGCCGACGCTGATTGTGGTGCAGCTGTGGATGAGCCTCGGCACCGGATTTCTGGCCTTTATTGCCGGACTTCAGGGAGTCGATACGACGCTTTACGAGGCCGCCAACATCGACGGGGTCAAAAACCGGTTTCAGGAGCTGTGGTATGTGACTCTGCCGCAGATGGCCCCGCAGATGATGTTCGGAGCGGTGATGCAGATCGTGGCCTCCTTCTCGGTCGGTGGAATTTCCGTCACCCTGGCCGGCTTCCCCAGCACCGAGTATGCCGGTGAAACCATCGTCACTCACATGATGGATTACGGCAGTGTGCGGTATGAGATGGGGTATGCCTGTGCCATTGCATGCTTTTTGTTCTTCATGATGTAT
>URYX01000036.1 GCA_900552225.1 uncultured Oscillospiraceae bacterium
TTTTTGACAGTCTGAAAAGCGTTGTCTCCCTCCGGAGACAACGCTTTTTCTCATCGTGTTGCTTTGTGATAGGTCTTTTTCCCCTTCTTGAGGATAACGTACCCCTTGTCGAAGGCACTCTCGGGGATGACCGCGCCGATGGCGGTCACCTTTTCATCATCCACCGTCAGTCCGCCCTGCTCGATCAGACGGCGCGCCTCGCCGCGGGAGGGGGCCAGCTTGGTCTTAACGAGCAGGTCGATGGCACCGATGCCGCCGTCCGTGAAATCCTCCGCCGCCAGCACCGTCGTGGGCATATCGTCGCTCACACCGCCGGCCGCAAACAGCGCGCGCGCCGCATTCATCGCCGCCTCTGCCGTCTCCTCACCGTGGACAAGCGCCGTCAGCTCGTAGGCCAGCCGCTCCTTGGCACGGTTGATCTCCTCGCCGGAGCCGAACGGTATAGCCTCGATCTCCTCCACCGGCAGGAAGGTCAGCATCTTCATGCAGCGCTTGACGTCGCCGTCGTCCACATTCCGCCAATACTGGAAAAACTCATAGGGCGACGTCTTGGCGGGGTCAAGCCACACGGCCCCCTTGGCGGTCTTGCCCATCTTCTTCCCCTCGCTGTTGAGCAGCAGCGTGATGGTCATGGCGTAGGCATTTTCTCCGTTCTTGCGGCGGATCAGGTCGGCCCCGGCCAGCATATTGCTCCACTGGTCGTCGCCGCCGAACTGCATATTGCAGCCGTAGTGGTCGTGCAGATACAGGAAATCGTAGGCCTGCATCAGCATGTAGTTGAATTCCAAAAAGCTGAGTCCGCGCTCCATCCGCTGCTTGTAGCACTCGGCCCGCAGCATATTGTTGACCGAAAAATACGGTCCGACATCCCGCAGAAACTCCACATAATTCAGCTTGAGCAGCCAGTCGGCATTGTTGACCACGATGGCCTTGTCCTCACCGAACTCGATAAAGCGCTCCATCTGCTTGCGGAAGCAGTCGCAGTTGTGCCGGATGGTCTCCTCGTTCATCATGGAACGCATATCCGTCCGTCCCGACGGATCCCCGACATGTCCCGTACCTCCGCCGAGCAGCACCACCGGACGGTTTCCCGCCATCTGCAGCCGCTTCATCAGGCACAGCGCCATAAAATGCCCGACATGGAGGCTGTCCGCCGTCGGATCGAATCCGATGTAAAACCGTGCACCTCCGTTGTTGATCAGCTCCCGGATCTCCGGCTCGTCCGTCACCTGCGCGATCAGACCGCGCGCCTGCAGCTCCTCATAAATTCCCATGTTCCGTTCCTCCTGTGTTCCGGACAGAAGAAATCGCCCTCTGTCCGAAAAAATTTCAGACAGAGGGCGATGCAACATCGCGGTACCACCTCAGCTTCGCCGCCGCCTCACGGCAAACGGCCTCACGGTGTCCTGCGCGGACACCTCTGCGCAATAACGCGCGCACGCGGCTTCCCTACCGACGGTCTCCGTCGGCTCAGGTTGCGGCTCCCGGGGGTATTTCCCACTGCTCTCCGTGCACCGCCTCGCACCGTCCGGCGGCTCTCTGATGCTCCGGAAAAGCCGGTACTGTGTCCCGTTCCCAGCCTTTACTGCCCCCAGTAAACCACACTTTTCCGAAAATGTCAAGAGTTTTTTTGCGGTCACCCTCACAGCATGCCCGCCTCAAGGGCGCGCTCGAGCAGCTCCGTCAGGCTTCCGTTCTCCCCCGTTTTCAGGAAATAGAAATCGGTCTGATTCAGACGCAGCCAGCCGTCCCCGACCTCATAGGCCACGTGCTTTTCGCCGTAAATCAGCTCTCCCCGGTACAGCGTCACCGGATTCTGAAGAGCAATTTCAATACGGTTCACCTCCCGCATGGCCCCGCAAATCGCCTCCACGGTCGGCGCTCCCTCTCCGACTCCGTGGGGCAGCTCCGCGGTGGCCCCGTCGGACAGGCGTTCCACGGTGATAGCCTCCGGCAGATCCATACGGTCCAGAGACTCCGCCAGCACAACGTCGAGCGTCCACGGCCCGTTGTAGATGCACTGCAGCCGGTCGTATACCGCCTCCAGCGCCTTTTCCTGCTTCTCGCTCATCACGGCGCAGAACATACGCTTCGGAAAAGCTCCCGCAGTCCATTCCTTCATGTCCTCGTTATCCGCCACAAACAGCCGCCCGCCGCCGAAGATGACATATTGCTGTGAGCCATCATACTCCAGCCGCAGCGTATGGAAGACGGCATCCTCGGGGAAAAGCTCCCATTCACGCCGGTTGATTTCCTCAGACGATACAACGGTATACGCCTGCGAGCACAGCACGCCAAACAGCTGCTCCATCCGGTAATACTGGGTCTCCGTACCTGCCTGCAGATACACCGAATAATCGGACTCCCGAAACGGCAGGCCGGGTGCCAGCAGAACGGCCTGCAGCCCCGGAGGCAGAGCGTCTCCGGATGTCATCCCCAAGGCATCCCGGATTCCTCCGGCCATGGCGTCCGCACTGTTTGCTTCAAGAAAATTGCCGTCCGCATCCCGTACATAATACCGGATACCGTAGGTGTTCAAATCGGAGAGGACGGCCCGTCCGCTCTCCAGCGCCTCCGTAAACGGCATCGTACTGCCGTCCGAAAAGCGGCATTCGATATACCGGGACCGGATGGACGGGAAATAGTAGCTCCGCTCGCCGTCCTCATAGAATTTTTCCAAAGCCTGATCCGTGGGAATACTGTTTTCCTCCGACAAATCCGCAATTTCCACTAAGCGGACCTCGGTTTCGGGCCGCGCTCCGCTTGACTGCGAGGTCTCCGTCTGCGAAACTCCCGATTGGCCCTCCGTACCGAGCGAGCCGGTTTTCAGCGTCTGAATCCTCCAAAGCCCGAAAACCGCCGCCGCGCAGAGGATGGCTCCCCCGGCTGCCGCACGGGCAATCCGCCCGCGGCGCTCGACGCGCCGCTTGGCCTCTGCCCCCTTGCGGCGCACATCCGTCTCAAATTCCGTAAAAGTTTTCATTCGGCTTCCTCCTGTCCGAGTTGCTTCCGCAGCATCTGTCGGCCGCGGTACACATCGTTGTCGATCTGGCGCACGCTGCGCCCCATGACCTGCGCCGCCTGCGCATGGCTCATCCCCTCAATCGCGCAGAGATAGAGCGCCTGCCGATAATGGGAGGGCAGCGTCTGCAGCGCCGCATACAGCCGTCGGTTCTGCTCGTTTTGCAGCATATGCTCCTCCGGCGAACGCCAATCGGCGTGCTGCTCCGCCTCCGTAAGCGGCACCGCCCTAAACCGCGAGCGGCGCAGCAGACTGACCGCCTTATGATGACCGATGCGATAGAGATACGTCTTGAGAGAGGAGGAGCCGTTGTAACGGTGCGGATGCACAATCAGCTCAGCAAACACATCCTCGGCCAGATCCTCCGCCGTCTCCGGATGGCGCACCAATCCGCAGAGATACCACGTCAGCCCCTCCCGATACCGCTGCAGAATCTCGGAAAACGCCGTTTCGTCCCCCTCCAGCCAGCGTCGGTACAGCAACCGATCCTCCTCCATCTCTCATCCTCCTTTTGATAAGCTCGTGAAGAATCCTTCATAAATACAGTCGCTCAGGCCGCCGGAATTTCTCACGGTTTTTTGAAAATTTCGGAATTTAAGCATTTTTGTCCCAGTCTTTACGAAAACACTGCACCTTTATAAAAGCGCCGTGTCCTTGGATCCCCGTGCTTTTGACTATTGCACCCTTGTAAAAGCAGAGCCGCCGCAGGAAATCCTGCGGCGGCTGCACAATCGGTTTATTTGTATCTCTTGCGCGCCACATACGAGGTATGCAGGTCGTGATGCGCCTTGTGGCCGCCGAAGCCCTCGGTGTAATACTCCGCATAGAGCTTCTGCACTGCCGGGGACTGATGCGACTTACGCAGCGGCATCTTCTGATCCTGCCCGTACAGGGCGGAAGCACGCAGCGCCTTGAGGTCGGTCGTATTCAGCACCGATGCGGGCTGAATCGGCTGGCCGCCGCCGGTAACGCAGCCGCCCGGGCAGCCCATAATCTCCACAAACTGCCACGGAGCCGTACCGTCCTTGATCTTGGACAGCACATAGTTGGCCATCGCCGCGCCGCTCGCCACCGCTACCTTGATCTCCATGCCGGCGATCGTGTAGGTGGCCTCCTTCAGGCCGTCCGTACCGCGCACCTCGGGGAAGCTGTCCGGATCGTTGTCCTGACCGGTCAGCCAATCGTTTGCCGTCCGCAGGGCCGCCTCCATAACACCGCCCGTGGCACCGAAGATGACCGAAGCGCCGGTGGACTCGCCGCAGGGATCGTCAAACGTCTCGTCCGGCAGCTCGGTGAAGCGCAGTCCGGCCCGCTCAATCATCCGCGCCAGCTCACGCGTGGTGATGGAAATATCCACATCGGGCATCCCGTTGGCATCCTCGTCGTCGCGGTGAATCTCGAATTTCTTCGCCGTGCACGGCATGACGGACACCACCACGATATCCTTCGGGTCGATGCCCTCCTTCTGCGCATAGTACCCCTTGATGATCGCGCCCTCCATCTGGTGGGGCGACTTGCAGGTGGACAGATGCGGGATCTGCTCCGGATAGTAGTATTCGAGGAACTTGACCCATCCGGGCGAGCAGGAGGTAATCATCGGCAGCACACCGCCGTTTTTCACACGCTCCACAAACTCGTTGGCTTCCTCCACGATGGTGACATCGGCGGCAAAATCCGTATCGAACACCTTGTCAAAGCCGAGACGGCGCAGCGCGGCGACCATCTTGCCCTCCACATTCGTGCCGATCGGCAGACCGAAGCTCTCTCCGAGCGCGGCCCGCACGGCCGGAGCCGTCTGCACCACCACATGCTTGGTCGGGTCGGCCAGCGCCTCCCACACAAGTCCGGTATCGTCCTTCTCGGTCAGCGCACCGGTCGGACATACCGTGATGCACTGCCCGCAGGAAATGCAGGGAGTGGCATCCAGCTCGCGCTCAAACGCACAGGCAATGTGCGTATCGATACCGCGGTCGTTGGCGCCGATGACCGAGACAAACTGCTGACGGCAGGCAGCCACGCAGCGACGGCACAGAATGCACTTGTTGTTGTCGCGCACCAGATGCGCGGCGCTCTCGTCCTTCTGATACTTCGGGCGAAAGCCGTCAAACTTGACGGAATCCTCCACCCCGTAATCGTGGCACAGCTTCTGCAGCTCGCAGTTGCCCGAGCGCACGCAGGACAGGCACTTCTTCTCGTGAGTTGACAGGATCAGCTCGAGCGTCGTGCGGCGCGCCTCCTGCACCTTGGCGGTGTTGGTGCGGATCTCCATTCCCTCCGCCACGGGATACACGCACGCCGTCACAAGACCGCGCGCTCCGGTGGCCTCCACCACGCAGATACGGCAGGCGCCGATTTCGTTGATATCCTTCAGGAAGCACAGAGTGGGGATTTCCACGCCGGCATACCGCGCCGCTTCCAGGATCGTCGAGCCCTTCGGCACGCTGACCGGAATACCGTTTACCTTAACATTGACCATATCCATTTCTCTCCACTCCTTTCTCAGCACTTCACGATCGCACCGAACCTGCACTTTTCAAAGCAGGCACCGCACTTGATACAGGCGGAGGTGTCGATGGAATGCGGATTTTTCACAACGCCGGTGATGGCACCGACCGGACATACACGGGCGCAGGCCGTACAGCCCTTGCACTTGTCGGCCACGATTTCATAATGCATCAGCGACTTGCAGACGCCGGCCGGACATTTCTTGTCGCGGACATGCGCTTCATATTCGTCACGGAAGTAGCGCAGGGTGGACAGCACCGGGTTCGGGGCCGTCTGGCCGAGGCCGCACAGGGAATTCTCCTTGATGTAATGGCACAGCTTCTCCATCTCGTCGAGATCCTCCATGGTTCCCTCGCCGCGGGTGATCTTTTCGAGCATTTCGAGCAGCCGCTTGGTACCGACACGGCAGGGCGTGCACTTACCGCAGGACTCGTCCACCGTAAACTCGAGGAAAAACTTGGCGATATCCACCATACAGGTGTCCTCGTCCATAACGATCAGACCGCCGGAGCCCATCATGCAGCCCATGGCAATCAGGTTGTCGTAATCCACCGGCGTATCGATCAGGTGCGCCGGAATGCATCCGCCGGAGGGACCGCCGGTCTGCGCCGCCTTGAACTTCTTGCCGTTCGGGATGCCGCCTCCGATGTTTTCCACGATCTCACGCAGCGGCGTGCCCATCGGGATTTCCACAAGGCCGGTATGCTTGATCTTGCCGCCGAGCGCGAACCACTTGGTGCCCTTGGAGCGCTCGGTGCCCATGGACGCGAACCACTCGGCCCCGCGCAGAATGATCTGCGGCACGTTGGCGAAGGTCTCAACGTTGTTTTCCACGGTCGGCATACCGTACAGGCCCTTGACCGCCGGATACGGAGGACGCGGACGCGGCTCACCGCGGTTGCCCTCGATGGAGGTCATCAGAGCCGTCTCCTCGCCGCACACGAAGGCACCGGCACCGAGGCGGATGTGCAGGTCAAAGTCAAAGCCGGAGCCGAAGATGTTCTTGCCGAGCAATCCGTACTCATGCGCCTGATCGATGGCAATCTGCAGGCGGGATACCGCGATCGGGTACTCCGCACGGACATACACATAGCCCTCCGTCGCCCCGATGGCATAGCCGGCAATGGCCATGGCCTCGATGATGCAGTGGGGGTCGCCCTCCAGCACCGAACGGTCCATGAACGCGCCCGGGTCACCCTCGTCCGCGTTGCAGACGACGTACTTCTGCGGGGCCTTGTTCGGCGCGGTCAGCGCCCACTTGCGGCCGGTCGGGAAGCCTCCGCCTCCGCGTCCGCGCAGGCCGGAATCGGTAATCACCTGAATCACCTGCTCCGGAGTCATCTCGGTCAGCACCTTGCCGAGAGCGGCATAGCCGTCCATGGCGATGTATTCGTCGATGTTTTCGGGGTTGATAACGCCGCAGTTCCGCAGCACCACACGGTTCTGCGTCTTATAGAAGGCGGTGTCGTTCAGCGACACATTTCCCTCTACCGGCGCATCGGAGCCGGTATCCTTATACACCAGACGCTCCACAATACGTCCCTTGAGCAGATGCTCCCGGACGATCTCGTCTGCATCCTCCTCCTGAACACGGCTGTAGAAGGTTCCGTCCGGATGAACAATCACCACGGGGCCGAGCGCACACAGACCGAAGCAGCCGGTCTGCACAATCTTTACCTCGTCTTCCAGTCCGTTGGCCGCAATGCTGTCGGCAAACGCCTTCTGGATGGATTTGCTGCCTGAGGAGGTACAGCCGGTACCGCCGCAAATCAGCACATGAGCACGAATCATTGCATTTCCTCCTCTTGTTTATTTCTCGATGTTGGCAATCGTGTATTCCGTAACCGGATGTCCGCCCTTGAGATGCTCCTCAACAACGCGCGCCGCCTTTTCGGGGGTCATGCGGATATAGGTCACCTTGTCCTTCCCCGCCTCAAAGACCTCCACCACCGGCTCATACTGGCAGATACCGATGCAGCCCGTCTGGGTCACCAGAATGCTGCCGGCCAGTCCCTGCGCATTGACCTGCTCTACAAAGGCGTTCAGCACCGGACGCGCCCCCGCGGCGATACCGCAGGTAGCCATGCCGACCACGACACGCTTGGCGCCGGAGTCTCCCCGCAAAGCCACCTTGTCGTGCATCTTCTCCTTGATGGCCTGGAGCTCTGCTAATGTCTTCATACATATCTTCCTTTCTTTCGAATCGTTTTCTTATCATCAGATTACCCGACGGCATACTGCTCGTCGAGATAATCCCGAATCCATTGTAGCACCTCGAAGCTGTTCAGCGGCACCTCTCCGAGCACCTGCCGCAGCTCACGGGTATCCAGCCGCACCGTTTTCTCCGGCGACAGCCGGTGGAGCCACACAAAATCCGTTTCCGGATGCCCCTGAATCAGCGTCACCAGCGTCTCGGTCACGTTTCCGAGCGGGACACAGTCGATGTGTCTCGGATCAAACACCGCCCGCACCTCGGTTCCGTGATGCTCCGGATCGGCCTCGCGCGTGCGGGAGGTCACCGTCAGGTGCCCTCCGGTCTGCTCCGCCGCGAGCTTAAGCAGCGGCAGCCCCATGCCGACCTTCCGCGTCGTGCGGGTCGTACAGAACGGGTCGGTCACCTGCCGCACCATCTCCGGCGGCATCCCGCAGCCGTCGTCCGCAATGCACAGCGTCCGCGCCTCCGGCGCTTCGGTCAGCGTCAGTGTGACGAGTGCCGCACCCGCCTTGACGGAATTTTCCGCAATATCCAGAATGTTCAGTGACAGCTCCTTCATACGTCCCCCCGCAGCCACGCGATCAGATTCTGCCGCACCCCGTCGCCGTCCTCCGGCGCCGCCTCCAGCAGCAGAAAACGGTCGCGGTCCCGGATGTCCCACAGATAGTGGGCATCGCTGCCGACCACCGTCCGCACCGCAGGCCCGCCGACGGCATCGGAAAGCTCCGCCTCCCGGCGGCCGTCGTGCAGCTCCACACAGGAAAACCGTGGCTCGGGCGGCATCGTTCCGAGCACCGCTAAAATACTGTTCGACGGACGGTCCACATGCGCCGGATAGGCGATGCCGCCGTATTGCGCGGCCAGCCGCACGCTCTCCTCCAGCGGAATTTCCGTGGCATTGGACAGCAAAAACGGCTCCTCTCCGATGACGCGATCCTCTCCGTCCATGATCTGCTGCTCTCCGAAAATATCCGGACGGTTGCCGATCCTCACCCGCCGGGCCTCCACCGCCACATCAAACGCCATGGCCGCCTCCAGCGCCGGAAACAGGCAAACCATATGGATGTCCTCCGCGGTCGAAAGCTCCATCCCGGGCACGGGAATCACCCCGTACCGCGCCGCCGCCTCAAAGAAGGCGGGACAGTTGCGGCAGGTATTGTGATCCGTCAGAGCCATAATCTGCAGTCCCGCTAATTTTCCCATCCCCGCCAGATTGTTCGGCGTGTTGTCTGCATCCCCGCAGGGAGACAGACAGGAGTGCAGGTGCAGATCGTAGTAATAGCGGTTCACAGGCAGTCCCTCAGCCGAAGCGCCGTCTCATAGGCACTCACGGGGCTGATTAACAGGTTGACGCCCTTGGAGGCAGCCAGCTCCGCCACGCCCTCGTCCGGCTCAACATCCTCGGCCAGCACCACACAGGCGGTATCCGCCAGCGTGGCCACCGCCACAATGTTGCGGTTGGACATGATCGTGACCCACGCGTCTCCCGCGCGGGCCCGTCCCATCACCCAGCTGAGCAGATCCCCGAGATAGACTCCCGTGATCTCGCGCTCACCGTCGGGCAGCGCCGCAGCCCGCATCCCGGAGCGTTCGGCCCATTCGCGTACCGTCATGGTGCATCCTCCTCGGTCTTGCGCACCCGGCGGGCCGCGGCCGCAATACAGTCGGCGGCCTGTGCCTGTCCGCGTATCACATCCTCGGCAAAGGCTCTGCAGCTCGGGGCTCCGCACGCCCCGCAGTCGAGGCCGGGGAGCTGCCCGCGCAGCGCCTGTATATCCGCCAGCATCCGCATGGATTCCGCCATGCTGTCGCTGAGGCGCGCAATCGTCTGATATTCCGGCAGCTCGTTAAAAAAGCAGGATTCCGGAATGTACTGCTCCCCGCGCGGCAGGAAATTCCGGCTCACGGGGAGATAGCGGCGCAGCGTCTGCAGCCGCGCCTTCGCAATGTAGGGGTTCTGCATGGTCAGGACTCCTCCCACGCAGCCTCCGGTACATGCATTCAGCTCCACAAATTCAAGCGGCGGGATGTTCCCGTTTTCGATCTGATCCAGCACACGGATCACGTTATCGATGCCGTCCGCCGCCAGATAGCGGTCGTTGAACAGCGCCGAGGCCTCGCCGCCCGTGGAGGCCCAGCCGATTCCGATCATGCCGGAGGAGGACAGTGTCTCGACCTCGTCCGTCTGCCGGATGGCGTTAATGAGCTGGAAATAGACGTCGCTGATCGGAATCACGGCATCCACGGCACTGCGATACTGCCCGAACCCGTTGCGCACATAGCTCGTCTTGGCCGGGCAGGGAGAAATGAAGCATACCCCGATGTCCTCCGGACGCAGCTCCGGGTGAGCGGCCTGCGCCTGCTCCCGCGCCATCCGCGCCGCCACCTCCATCGGAGGCAGCAGCCGCATAATGTTGTCCGCCAGCGACGGAAACCGCAGCGCAATCAGCCGCACCACCGCCGGACAGGCCGAACTGATGACCGGCCGACGCACTCCCTCCGTGCCCAGATAAAGCCGGGTATAGGCGGAGACCAGCTCCGCCGCACGGGAGACCTCGAATACCTCGTCAAAGCCGATGCGCCGCAATCCGCTGAGGATATAATCGACATCCTCCAGCCGGTCAAACTGCCCGTACAGAGCCGGTGCCGGCAGCGCAATCCTGTAGCGGAAGCGCTCCATATCCTCCGGACGGCTGCACACCGCCCGCTTGGCCTTCTGCGGACAGACGCGGATACACTCGCCGCAGTCGATACAGCGTGCCTCGTCAATGGAGGCCTTCCCCGCGCGGACGCGGATTGCCTCGGTCGGACAATGCTTGAGACAGGTGGTGCATCCGTTGCAGCGATCGGCATCCAGACGCACCGAATGGACGTATGTATGCATGCGCTCACCCACCCTGATTGCTTTGTCTATCCTTGTATTATGCCGTCAGCTCCACCCGCATGACAATACGGGTGCCTTTTCCCACCTCGGACTCAATTTCCATAAAATCGGTATACCGTTTCATATTCGGAAGCCCCATGCCCGCGCCGAAGCCGAGCGACCGGACCGCATCCGGGGCCGTGGAAAAGCCGGCCTGCATGGCCTGCTCAATATCCGCAATTCCCGGTCCGTGATCCTCCAGTATGATTTCGATCCGATCCTCCGTCACCCGCACCTCGGCATGGCCGCCGCCGGCATGAATCACCATGTTGATTTCACCCTCATACATGGCGATGGAGACGCGGCGGATCACCTCCGGAGGCAATCCGAGCTGCCGCAGGTTCTTTTTCACCTGCACGGAGGCCTGCCCGGCCGACGTGAAGTTTTCACCGTCCACATCGAAGCAGAACGACAGTGCCTCACCCATGGCCGTTCTCCCGAATCTTGTTGCCCACCAGACCGCTGCTGTAGAGCAGACCGCAGGCCTCATACATCCGTTTGTCGGTCGCCAGCAGCACCAGACCGCTCTCCTCGGCCAGCCGGATCATGTCGGGCGTCGGCCGCTTGGAGCGGACGAACACGATGCACACCATGTCCATCATCTCCGCCGTGCGGATCACCTGCGCATTGATAAGACCGGTCAGCAGCACCGCCTGGTCCTTGACATAAGCCAGCACATCGCTCATCATATCGCTGCCGCAGGCAGAATAGACATGATGACCGAGGTTGGCCTCTCCGGCCAGCACTTCGGCATTCAAAAGCTCACGGATTGTAGAAATCTTCATACCGACAATTCCTTTACCAGCAAATTGGCCCGATCAGGCCATGTACTTCGACAGGATTCCGTCCACATCGTCCACGGTCAGGCGGCCGTAAACCTCCTCGTTGACCGTCAGCACCGGAGCCAGACCGCACGCACCGATACAGCGGCAGTCGCTCAGATGGAACCGTCCGTCCGGCGTGCACTCTCCCGAGCCGATGACGAGCTTTTCGCTGATCTTCTTGAAGATATCTCCCGACCCCTTGACATAGCAGGCCGTTCCGAGACATACGGAGATGTTGTACTCTCCCTTCGGAGACAGCGAAAACTGCGCATAGAACGTGGCGACACCGTAGACCTTCTCCAGCGGTACCTCCATGCCGTCCGCAATCTTCTCCTGCACCTCCAGCGGCAGGAAGCCGTACACGTCCTGTGCCTGCTGCATCACAGCCATCAGGCGGCTCTTATCATGCCGGTTGGCGGCGATGATCTCCTGCAGCTTGGCGTCCTGCTCCGCCGTCCCCTGAAAGGGCAGCGTGCTAATCCGTTTCTGCATACTGTATGTTCCTCCCTATACAATGTTACCGGTCCGGACCGTCAAAATCCGAAAACGGCGTGTATGATCCATACAGGGGATATTGTATCGTATTTTCCCCGCTTTTGCAATGATAATTTGGAAATTTTCCGCTTTTTTGCCGCTTTTTCGCCCTTTGATTCCGGT
>URYX01000037.1 GCA_900552225.1 uncultured Oscillospiraceae bacterium
GCCAGAAACAGACTGAAGCAAAGAATGACCGGCACATGATACGCAAAGCCTCCAAGCTCGGCCGTCAGGTACTGCACAAACTTCTGATCGGAGGAAAAGGCCTTCACATAGAGGGAAAGCCCGATAAAATCACCCTTCATCCCCTCCGTAATGGTGGCATCCGTTACCGAATACCGTACCGAGCTGAGAATCGGGCGCAAAAACAGCGTCAGAAACCCCACAAGCCACGGCAGAATAAAGAGAAATCCCGCCCACCTCTTTTTTTGCTCATACCCGAAACGGGATCCTTTCCCGGTCAGTGTATTTTTCACGGATTCACGCCCTCCCTTCGCACCGTATATCCCCGCGCCGGCACCGTCACTCCGGCCGCCGTCGCCGCCTCCGCTCCGCGATTGACGTAAACGGCCACACCGTTTTCATACAGCGTCCGCGTCACATGCTCCGCCAGGCGCTCATGAGAATACATGGCTGCAGCTCCGACCTGCTCCCATACTGCGGAGGTCTCGGCATACTGCTCCCGCAGAATCGGCAGCCAATATTCCGCCGAGGCACTGGTCAGACCATTTAAGTCGGTTCCCATCACCAGCCGCGGATCCCCGGTCAGCAGTGCGTAATGCAGCCCCGCCCCGGTTTCCAGTGCCGTCAGCAGGCAATCCCGCGGATCGGCACTGAGGTTGACGGGCGACAGCGCATAGGCCATACGCCCGCTGAGCGCCAACTGCAAAAACGGCACACTCTCATCGGTCACGTCGTAGCGGGAGGAACCGGAGGGCAGATTGACCGCCTCATCCGCCGCCGGCAGCACATAGCCGTTTGGGGCATCCGCCAACAGCGCCGCTCCGTCCGTCTTGGCGGCCAGCGCCTTCTCCGCATACCCGAGCGAGCGGGTACGGGTCGCCATGACGGCATCGGAATAGTCCGCGTACAGCATATGGGACAGTGTACCGAGCGACAGTCCGGAAAAGCCCTCCGCAGCGGCCCGCTCAAACAGGCGGCCGCTCAGCGTCGGCAGCTGTGCCGGACTGACCAGCAGGCCGCGCCTTCCGTTGGTTTTCCGAAGCCCCGTGCTCAGCGGAAATTCGTATTGATAGGCCGGTGCATTGGACAGGCTGCGGCTGATATCAAAAAATCCGGAAACTCCGTTGCCTCCCCTGTCCACCGTCTGGATCTCCGCCTCCAGATAGAGCCGCCCGCCCTGCGCCGCCAGCTGCTCCTGCAGCGCCAGCAGCTCCTTGCGGCTGCCGAGCCCGCGCACGGGAGACAGACTCTTTTCTGCCTTGCCGGCCAGGCCGTCCGAGGACCACGAGCGGTACCGCATCCGCACCCCCGTAATTCCCGATTCCGTCAGACTCTGCAGCAGCGCCGCGGCACTCCCGACATCAGACAGCACACGGGTACGTTCCACCGGCACCCCGAGAAAGGATGCCTTTCTCCTGACCGCCCCGTACAAATCCACATATACCCCGGGCATCGATGCCGTCCCCGAGGACGGCATTGTCTCCGCCCAATACCGGCGCAGCCGACGCGCCATGCCCGCATAATCGTTTTCCTCCGCATCGAGCGGATACAGCAGCAGCCGGCAGGCCTCAGTCTGCGGCTCCCCGTCGTAATACAGCGTCACGCTCTGCGGAAGTCCGGAATCCGCATCCATCACAAACACATCGGACGGACGCAGCCGGAACTCACAGTATACCGAGGCCCATTCCGAGGTACTCCGGTTGGGCTGTGCATGGAGCACGCCTGTTTCGGCCCCCTGCGCCACAACAGCCAGCAGACCGCCCCGCTCCTTGCGGATTCCGTAAACGGGCAGACAGGCCGCCTGCTCCTCCGTGTTTTTGACCTGCAGGCTCTGCGAGGCATCCCGGCCGTAAAACGGCACCGCATATTCCTCGTTCAGATAGCGCCCGTTGTTGAACCGCATCAGCGATCCGCTGCCGTCCGGCAGCAGGAAATAGCCCTCCTCCGACAGCCCCGCCGCCCCGAAATAGGGCAGCAGCCGCAGCGACAAAATACGGTAGCGGTCCGCCTGCTCCTCCGCCATCGCGGCCGTCTCCACCGTCACCTCCAGATGGTCCTCCCGCAGCTCCACCCGTACCGGGATGCTCCATCCCTCCGCCGGAAAGCGGTAGGTCACGGTAAAGCCGTTGTCTCTCAGCACCACGGAAGCGCCCTGCTTCCGCACACTGGCCGTCTCACTGTTGCGCTTGAATTCCTTATTTTGCTCCAGATCCCGTCCGTAAACC
This sequence comes from uncultured Oscillospiraceae bacterium, assembly GCA_900552225.1. GTDB lineage: Bacteria > Bacillota > Clostridia > Oscillospirales > Acutalibacteraceae > UMGS1487. Next base: position 2,244 of record URYX01000037.1, read on the forward strand.
ACCAGGTTGGAGAGCAGCTCCATCTTGTAGACACCGGATGCCACCGTATCCTGCTCCGCACCCTCCGGCACACTGCGCCATTCCTGCCCGCTCTGCCGATCCGTCAGCAAAAAGCTTCCGCTCCGGGCATGAACGCTCAGGCTCAGGCGGTCGGAGGTGCAGACCGTCTGCCACGTATCCGCCGCTTCAAGCGGTGTCCCCTCCGCCGCATCCGACAGTCCCTCGGTCGGTGCCGCCTCCGGTCCGCCCAGCGCCGAAAACCCACTCAGCAAAAGCAGCACCGTCAAAAGAATCATTTTCCGTTTCATGGTTTTACCCCTTTCCGGCCGGGCCCTCAGCGGCGAAACATCAGCTCATTGTAAATGGTGGCAAAAAAGGCCGCAAACTGCTGCAGCAGGCCAAACAGCAGCACAAACAAAAACAGCATAAACAGCACCGCAGCCGCCGTCAGCAGCAAACAAAGAATGCCCTTGCCGAAGGAATACTGGTGAATGGCCATCATGGCCGATATCACCAGGTAAAAACTCCAGAGAATGCCGACCGCCTGCACAATCAGGAGAAACGTCTGCTCCCCCGCAATCAGCGCATTGCTGAGCAGCGTTTTCAGCATCAGGGAGCCCACAAAGGGAATCATCGCATAGCTGAGCGAAACCCAGATTTCCCCGAACCGTCCTTTGCCGTCGAGCAGCGTGCTGACCGACCAGTTGCCGATCACCGCCAACGCAAACATCAGCACCGTCGAGGCAAACACCGAAATCACATTCAGCGCCTCCGGGTCGTTATGGTTGAAGATAAATCCCGTCAGCTGGCGTTCGGCCACCGCCGCCGCAAACCATAGCAGCAGGATCAGCAGCGAGGCCTTCAGGCTGTAGGCGTGGCGGTATTTCATCTCGGCATACTCATCCGTTCCGTGCAGCATCAGACGTCCGATGCTGCGCGCCGTTTGCCATCCCGGCCGCCCCTCGGCCGCCGCAGCCGCCGGCCGCCGACGGAAGATACGGGTCACCGCCCCTATGACCGCCGTCAGCAGCAGCAAACCGCCGACCAAAAGCGGGAAGGCCCGCCGCACAAAATCGGAACGGTACTCTTTAAACGCCTTGGAATAGCTGTCCCGGTTATAGGCATAGCGGAACGACTCCATGGCCTCGGCGTACAGGCCTTCTTCAAACTGCGCCTTGCCGATGCCGTCATAAGCCAATTCATAATTGACATTTTCCGACAGGACCTGTGTCCACAGCTCCTGTGCCTCTCCGTAGCGGCCGTCGTGGTACAGCAGCACCGCCTCCTGCACCAGCGAGCCGAAGGCCGTCGGCTCAAATACCGTCACCGAGCACTTCCCGGAATCCAGCACCAGCAATTTTCCGTCCAGGCTGTCAATGGCCGCCGGCGTCTTGAAGGTGCCTGCCTGCGCACCGACGCTGCCGAACACCTGCAGCAGCCGGGACTCCTGATCGTACTGAAAAATACGTCCGCGGGTATAATCCAGGGCATAGATAAAGCCGTCCTCATCCACACAGAGATCCACAAACTGCGTATCCACCCGCTTGGCGTTCAGCCAGCCCTTCTCCAGGTCTCCGTAGTCTCCCTCCGTCCCGGTGTTGCGCTTGGCCGTCGGCAGAATGTTGATGCCCTGCGAATTCAGCTTTTTTAGCTCATCCACTGACGTCTTGGTCGTCTGGGTACAGGTATAGAAAAAACCCTCGCTGTCCAGATCAAAGTTGCTGTACTGAATCGGCACATACCGCGCCATCTTGTCCTTCTGCTCCTGCGAAAACAGGCTTTTCCAGAAGCGGCTGATCAGCACCTCCAGGGTTACCTCCACCGGATTGCTGCCGAAAAAGCCCCGGAAGGCTCCGCTGCTGTCATAGGTAACGGCCCCCATATAATAGCCGTCCACCAGCACATACACCGTGCCCAGCCGGTTGACCAGTACACGGGAGGGAATAAATTCGAGATTATCCGGCACCAGCTCGGACTCCGGCTTCGTAAAAACGGCGCGCACCTGCGCCTCTCCGTCCACGGCAATCACCCGGCCGCCGCCCCGCTCGCAGATATACAGCCACCCCCGGCTGTCCGCAAACAGACCGGTCGGAGCCTGCAGCGCCCGCTCCTGCCCGTCCTGCCAAACCGTATTCAAAATCCGGAGCAGCGTCATCCGCTCATCCAGAATCAGCACCCGGTTGTTGCCGGTATCCGAAAGGTAGATGCGGTGATCCTGCCCCACATAGAGATCCGAGGGTGCATTCAGCATCCCGGCCCCCCAGTCGTCACCGGTCTGTACTGCCGTCGGTGTATACCCGGCCGGGGACGGAACCGATCGATCCCATGCATCATAAATATAGGAGGTATAGGGCAGTTCGCCCGCCGCCGCGGTTACCGGAAGCAGCAGCAGTACCAAACAGGCCGCCGCTATTCTTAAAACGTTTTGTCTTCTCATCCCGTTTGCTCCTCCCTCCGGCCTTATTCCTTGATGGCCGCACAGGTCATCGTCTCCACCACCTTGCTCTGCAGCAGCACAAACAGCAAAATCGGCGGCAGCATCAGAAACAGGGCGGAGGCCGCCCCGACGCCAGCACGGGCCACCGTAGAACCGGTGGCCATCTGCTGCATCATGGTCGGCAGCGTGCGCAGCTCCTCCCGGAACACGAACTGTTGGGAGGAGGTATTGTTCCATACCGATTGAAAGGTGAAAATAATCAGCGTCATCCAGGCGGGACGGACATTCGGCATTACCATCGATCCGAAAATACGGAATTCGCTGCAGCCGTCGATACGGGCCGCCTCCAGCACCACCGTGGGAAGCTGCTCCATGAACTGCTTCATCAGAAACACGCCGAGGGCCGCCCCCACCGGAGGCAGCAGCATGGCCCAATAGGTATCCACCATGCCGAGCTTGGCAATCACCAGATACTGCGGCAGAAAGGTCACCTGCGGCACAAACATCAGCGAAACGACCACCAGCCGAAAAATCACGGATTTCCCCGGAAATTCGTTTTTGGCCAAGGGATAGGCACAGGCCGAGGAAAAAATCACATGAGCGGCCGTCGCGGCCACCGTCACAAAAAGCGAATTGAACAGGTATTTGGCAAACGGCACCCAGGAGTTGGCGCAGAGCGCCATCAGGTCACTGAAATTGTCCCACGTCGGGTTGCGCACAAACAGCCGCGGCGGAAAAATAAAAATCTCATCAAAGGGCTTGAAGGCCGCCGTGGCCGCATACACCAGGGGAAGCGCCAAAAACGCACCCGTCACGGCCAGCAGCAGCGCAAACACCGCGTTGCCCCCGCCGGATCGTGCAAAGCGTTTGGCGGCAAAGCCGTCCCGCGCGCGGTGCCGCCCGGATCTTCGGACACGCAGGGCATCGGTTTTCATACGAGGATCACGCCTTTCCATTCTGTCAGGGCAGGGTGTTTTTATCGCCCGACTCGGTTGAGGGCTGCGGTCACCAGACGGTTGGACAGCAGCATGGCCAAAAACAGCACCGTCGCCAGTGCACAGGCATAGCCCATCTCGTACCGCACCAGCCCATAGTCCATAATGTGCGTTACGGCCGTCTCCGCGCTGTACTCCGTGCTCGGAAAGCCGGCCAGCTGCACCGAGACATCCGCCACAGAAAACGAGGTAACGATCTGCATCACCGCTCCGAACAAAAGCTGCGGCTTCATGGTCGGCAGTGTAATAAACCACACCTCCTGAAACCGATTATGCACTCCGTCGATCACACCGGCCTCATACAGACTGCGGTCCACACTCTGAAGCCCGGCGATAAATGCCAAAAAGCCGGTGCCGAGCGACAGCCACAGCTGTACGGCAATTACCACGCCCAGCGTATAGGTCGCGTCCGTCAGCCAGCCGATCGGCTCGCGGATGAGTCCGAAGCGCATCAAAAACCCGTTCAGGATGCCGTAAGAGTCCGAGCTGAAAATAAACCGCCAGACCGTATAGGCCTGCCCGGATAGCACCGGAGCATAAAACAGGGCGGTGACCACCGCTCTCAGCCACGGTGTCAGATCGTTGATCAGCCAGGCAAAGAAAAAGCAGAGCAGATAGCTCACCGGTCCCGTCACCAGCGCAAAAATCAGCGTGTTTTTGACGGCAATCAGATTGATATCGTCATCCAGCAGCATCCGGATATAGTTGTCAAAGCCCGCAAACTCCGGCTTTGTCAACAAGTCATAGTCCGTAAAGCTGACGACAATGGCAATCAGCACCGGCAGCAGTGTAAACAGAAAGAACAGCAGCAGATACGGTGCCATCAGCACATAATTCTGCCAATTTTTGCGGATGCGGTATCCGAGCCCCGCTTCCCGTATAATCCCTGCCGATTGTTTGGCGGTTCTCATGCCGACACCTCCCATCCAAACTCCTTCCGCTTGCGCGCAATTTCCGCGTTGATCTCACGGTTCCAATAATTCAGCGCCTCCCGCGGATTTTCTCCGTGAAAAAACACCTGACGAAATGCATTGTCTAAGCTGCGCGAGGTGTAATACCCGCCGGGCAGCTCGGGGATTTCCACCAGATTTTCCTGCTGCCGCAGCAGCAGCTTCAGCTCGCGGCCCGACCACGGCATCTGCTCCAGCGCTGCCGTGGCCGCCGGATTGTAGCGTCCGGCCGCTCCCAGCACATTCTCGATTTCGTTGCCATACTGCGCCTGCGTATCCGCCGCGGCCCACCACCGCAGGAACTCCCAGCAGGCCTCCTTGTTCCGCGCGGAGGCAAGCATCACACAGGAGGTGCCCGAGGCCGTCACCGCACGGTTCCCGGAGCCGTCTGCCCCGACGGTGGCGGGGATCGGCAGCATCTCCCACAGATTCCGGATCTCGGGGGCCGCCGTATACAGCTGACTGTAGAAGGTATAACCTGTGATTACCACCGGCATCTGCCCCGTGCGGAAGCGGTTATAATCGTCCTTAAACAGCGGGAAGCCGTATTTGGTATAAAAATCCGTCCAGATTTTGAACACCTCATAGGCCTCGGGATCGTCCAGCGCCGTCGCCGTCAGGTCCTCGCGGTAAAGGCTGAGCCCGCGCTGTGCAAGCAGCGTCGGAAAAATGCTCTGTGTTCCCATCCCCTGCGACATCACCGCATAGGCATCGAGCGAGACATACGGAAGCCCGATCTCCATGTTGCTGCCGTGCAGCACCTCCGCCGCATCGTACAGCTCCTCCCAGGTATCCGGAGCCGTCAGCTCGAGCTCACCGAGCACATCCGTCCGGCAGAACATCATCAGAAAATTCTGCGTCTCCGGCAGCGCATAGATATGCTCTCTCAGCGTGTACGGCACCAGCGAGCCCTCCGTAAACGCGGCGGCCAGGGTATCAAAGCCCTCATACCCCTCCAGCGGCTCCAGCGCCTCCCGCAGGGCCATGTTGACCGGGTCGCCGTGTCCGAGCTGCAGCGCCACATCGGGGCCCTTGCCCGCCATGGTAGCCTGCAGCAAAGCCCCCTGCACCAGCGACAGATTGACGGAAATATCCGACTGCTCCCCGAACTCCCGGTCGATCAGAGCTTTCAGCACCTCGGCCTGATCCCGTCCGGCACTGACCCACACCGTAATGGAGCGCGCGCCGTCATAGACATTGCCGATGCTGTTATAGTCCTGAAAGAAGGAACCGATAAACGACCGCACCGAAAAGCCGAGTGCCGTCCAGAAATCCGCATCGGCCGCCGGGGTCTCCGCCCCTTCTCCCGCCAGCCACAGAGAATCGAGCAGCAGGCTTTGGTCGCCCATGGTCAGCACCCAGGTGGACAGTGCGGAAATGTTATTGTGAAAGCGGTCCAGCCGGGAGGGAATGGTGTCCGGCTCGGCCACGAAATCCTCCAGCTGCTCGGCCATCCGCAGCAGCGAGGCCGACTCCGAGCCCCGATGCCCGGTAGCGGCGCACAGCTCCTCATAGACGGCCCGCAGCGAGGCCGCCAGCCCGCCCATCTCGTCCGAAAGCCCCGGCACCGCCTCCTGCAGGGCATAATCCCGGTACGCATCCGGTGTCACTCCGGTAATCATGATAATCCGCCGGTACAGATCGTTCAGCAGATACACGGCATAGTTCACCTGCTCCACCGAACGCGCCGCATCTCCCATGGTCGGTGTCATGGCAATCTCGTGCTCTCCCGCCGTCAGATACAGACGGTACGGCTCCTCACCGCCCGCCGCACCGACCTGCCACGATACGCCGTAGGCAAAGGTCACCCGTTTGAACTCCTCAAACGGCACCCTTCCGTCCACGGTAATCCGTCGGCTGACGTACATACCGCGCAGATAATTCTGTTTAAAGCGGAAGCCGAGCGTATAAAAGCCGTCCTTTTCCACACGGAGCTTCCAGGTAATCGTCTGCTGCGCATTCTTCCAGTTTTCTCCGCCGATGGTGTTCAGGCGGATGCGCGTCGGATCGTTTGGAACCGTAGCCGCACTGGAACGGTCCGACAGCGGGTACAGCATCGACGAGGTCTTGCTGTCCGGCTTTTCGGCCTCCGTCAGCCGCAGCTCTCCCTCGGACTCCGAGGGCTTTCCCTCCTGCATCGTCCGGTATTCCGCATAGGTCGGCACCCGTTCCGGCGGGCAAAGCCGTACTTCTCCGACGGCAAAGCTCTGCTTGACGGGAAGAAAGCTGAGCGTATGCCACCCCTTCTCCAGATACAGGCTGTACGGATCGGGAGCATACCCCTCCCCGTCCTGCAGCAGCACGGTCAGCCATCGCTCTCGGTCTCCTGCGTCGGGCGGATGTCGTTGCCTCGGTTGTCCTGTGCGAACTCCGTACTGCCGTCACGGTAGCGCTTCGTCAGAGTCATGCTGTGCAGCCCTTCAAACGGCACGGCATCGTCCAGGAGTATCTCCGCCTCAATCTCTCCGCTTTTCGCATCGGTCGGGCAATAGTCCAGCGCCAGACAATACCGTCCCGTCTCCGGCACCTCAAAGCTCCAGGTTACGCGGCCGGTCTGTTCGTCCAGTCCGAGCGCACGGCGTCCCTCCACCGTCTCCGCCGCAGCCGGAGCTCCGTCTGCAGTCACCGCCTCCTCCGGCGACAGTACGAGCGTCGCCGTTCCGTCCGGCACATCGGCGTACCGACGGTCATACGCAGTATAGCTGTTCTCCCGCACCAGCCCCTGTCCCGCTGCGGAAAGGCCCGTTTGTGCGGACACCCCTCCGGGGCACAGGAAAGCCGCCGCCCACAGGGCCGCCAGACCTCCGGCGAGCCACCGATTGATGTTCCGTCTGTTCTTCATGTGTTTCTCACCCTTCGCCTCGGGTACTGAGAAGCTCCAGTGCCCGTCTCCGCCCCTGTGCGTAATCCCGGAAATCCAAGCTGAGCAGCTGATCTGCGGAGTCCGCCTTCGCGGATAGACCCCCGCCGCGCACCGTCAGCGCCAGCCACTCGGCCACGGCCTCCTCCTGCCCCGCATCCTTCAGGGCCGCCATCAGCTCGTAATCCTCCGCTCCCCGCCGCAGCATCTGCAGCCGCAGGGACAAGAGCGGGGTCATATCCCCCGCCGGATACACAAAATTCATATCACCGCAGGGGAAGCGCGGATAGCGCAGATCCCGCCGCGGGTCTTCGTTCCATACCGTAAAATCCCAACGCAAAAAGCCCCCGAGCCCCGCCGCATAGGTCAGGGCTCCCACCGCGCGTCCCTCCAGCAGATGACTGCCGATAAAGAAGTTCGGAAACGCCGGCAGACAGCACACATACCAGAGAAACCGCTTGTCGGGCATTGCCGCCCGCAGCTCCCGCAGTGTCTCATACTCCGCCGTCAGGCAATCGTAAATCAGCACAAAATCGTCCATATCCGTCTGAAACTCCCGGATAAACCCGGCGCGGTTGATGGCCGTCTTATACCGGAATCCGGGAGCAATCCGTTTCATATGCTCCATCGAGCGGCGGAAGCGTTCCGTATCCGCCGGCTCATCCGCCGCCACCCGCACCTGAGTAAGCCATCCCCGTTCCCGAAAAAAGTGCTCCAGGGCCTGTATGTACCCGTCGATCTCCTCGGGCTCCGTCAGATACGCATAGTGCCCGTCCCGCTCCCTCACCCGTATACGGATAGGCTCCGGATACGCGGGTGAGGGTCCGCCGAACCCTTGATCCTCAAAATGCCAGATATTGACAAGTCCAAACACCTCAATTTCACTGTTTGGACAAAATCCGCAGGAAAAACACAGCCGGATATACCTCTCCAGCACGGAAAAATCAAACCGCAGCGCGCCGTCCTCCTGCCGGAACACGCGCACCATGGCATATTCGTACAGATTCGTCGTGCAGCGGTGCTCCATGAAGCCCGCCTGCCCGCACCAGGGAATTTCGCTGACAATCGCGGTCACCGCCCGCTGCCCTAGCTCCGCCAGCAGGCGCAGATAGGGCTCCAGCAGGGCAAAATGCCGGTCGCTCCAAAGCGGCACCTCGGCGTGGCGGGCAATATTGGCCGGATGCTGCCATAAATCCAGATAAAACCGCCGCCGGGCCGGGGCCGGCAGCGTATAGGCAAATACCTCCGTCTCAAAGACAGCCGTCCCGACCTCCGTCTCCTCTCCGAAGCCGACCGACGCCCAGATCCGCAGCTGCCCGGTATATGGACCGGGCGCGGTTCCCGGCGGCACCTCCACCTGCACATACACCGAGGCCGGCACCTCGGCCTCCAGCTCCACCGTCGGGGAGGACAGCAGAATATCGCCGTACCGCAGGCAGTCATCCCCCGTCACCATACCGATATGCCGCAGGGTCACCGAAAGCGGCCCGCTCACCTCCAGCCGGTAAACGGGGGTTATGCCGCGGCGGTGAAACGCCGGCTGCTCCCCTATGACCAGCAGCGCCGGCACGTCGCTTTTTACCACCGCCTGAAACGCCATGGAAAGTCCGCAGGCTGCCGCATCCCGCCAGTGTACCCGCCCGTACACCGCTCCGTCGTTTTGAAAAATGTCATGCCCGGTGCACAGCTTAAAGCTCTCCTCTGCCAACCCGAACCGCAGTGCCATGCGGACACCGTCCTTTCTCTGCTCCCCGCCGTTTTATGAGGCTCTCCGTGCGGCGCTAAGCCCTTGTCGGCCGCCCCGTTACTCCTCGAATTCCATCTCCACATCAATATCGCGGTCGTAGTTTCCGAAGCCCTTTCCGTGAATGGTCACCCCACCGGGATTCACGGCATCGGCCGGAGACTCGATCCGCATTACCAGATCCTTCTTTCCGTCTCCGAGAATCTCCTGCAGCGTCAGCGAGGAAACCGTTTCCCCGTCAATCATCACACCCTGCTGCGTGAGTTTGATGGCCTTCAGCATTCCGTACTGGCAGCCGTCCACCCACCAGGCGGGAGTATACAGTCCCCGCTTGAGACCGAAATCACCGGGACTCGTCCAGTATCCGACCCGCTTTCCGTTGAAGGAAAAATAAATATCCGACGGGTAATCGTCGTTATAATCCGGTGCCTCCGAACAGATTTCCATGGAAATGCTGAGAGATTTCAGCGGCCTCTGGGCAAACGCAAAGCACGGAACCGTATATTCCAGCCAGCCCGAGGCAAACCACACAAGCCCCGCATGCGTCCGCTCCGGCGTACTGAAATAGCGCGGGTCATCCTGCATGCCGATGATCCATTCGGTGGAACACATGCCGCAGGTCGCCTTGACATCATACGCCGTAAACTGCCCGACGGGAATGGACAGAGTCTTACTGCTGTCCCTCCCGTTGGCCGTTCGCTGAAATACCAGTGTCATCTCATTGACACACAGTGAACAGATTTTCTGCATTCCGCGCTGCCCGCTCACCATACGGCCTGTCTCTTATACACATCTGACGCTG